>CANGWT010000006.1 GCA_947457745.1 Burkholderiaceae bacterium
CTGCTGATGGCGATTAAAGCATGGTAGATGCCCCACACCGTTCCAAACAAGCCAATAAATGGTGAGGTCGCGCCGGTCGAGCCAAGGAAAGTGAGACCCTTTTGGAGTTGAGCAGCAACACCATCAATACTATTCTTAAGACTTCTCGCCATCCACTCGGAGTAGTTCAGTGTTTGCAAAAGTTCACGATGATTAGTCGATTGGCTTTGGTGATGGGTAGAAGCTCCACTGGCAGCTTTGGCAATTTGATAATAAGGATTACTTGCATGACTGGTAAATGCATTCAGACCCTGGTCATAGGAAGTGGCGCGCCAAAACTGATCGAGCTCAGGTTTGAGTTTGCGCAGATTGCGCAAATCCCAAAAACGGGAGAGCAAAATTACCCAGGTCACAATGGAGCAGATGAGAAGTGCGATGGCCACAAATCGTGTAACTGCATCGCCCTCGAGCCATAAATTTGCTAAGCCAAACGGTGTATTCATAATATTAATTCTTTAAATTAAATTTAATTAAAAGGTTGGTAGAAATTCTTTGTGGCGAACCATTGACTAAAAAGGGTTTAAAGCGATAACGACGACCAATCTCCGTTGCTGCTCTGTCTAATCTAGGAAATGAGCTGGAGCGCAATAAGGCAACATCCTCAACACTACCTGATTCATCAATAATCAGTTTCACTACCACTTCACCTTGTTCCCCAGATCTTTTGGAGAAAGAAGGGTAGTAAGCATCTGCATCTGGTTGATATACGACGACTAGTTTACCAATGTCAGTCTGAATCGGTGTGCCACTGGATCCAGAGGTAGTGGCTGGTGCAACTGTGGCATTGGGAGCCTGTGATTCACTTTTAGATTGATTTGCTGGCGGTGTCTGCGCCTGTTGTTGGGTTTGAGGTGGGGTTGGCGCCTGCGTGGATTTTTCATCCACAGTTTTCTGCTTCTGTTCCTGCTTGGGTTTTGGTGGAGGTGTAGCTGGGGTAGCCTGGGGCTGTTTAGCAGCCTCAGGACTTACTAGATTGGCCATCACTCGCGCATCATCTTGATTGTTATCGTTGTCTGGCTTCATACCGCTCTGAAAGCCAATCAGAAACAATAAATGCAAGGCAATAACAATGCCAATGATGATACGTTCGGTCTTATCAAATGGTAGATGCGCATTCATTCGATTTAAAAAGGTGCTCATGTGAAAGAGCTCACTAGCTGAGATTCAATACTGTGTTTATCAAGACCTGATTGCATGAGCTCGTGGGCCATTTGATACAAGTTCTGCGCATCTTTACTGCTGATGAATTTAATAGAGCCATATTCACCATTATCTAAGTGCCTGCCCTGTGACTCCAGTTTTCGTTTGAGTTGACGCACTACTGCCTCACTGGTATCAATAAGATTAATTGAATCTCCCAATAATTTACGTATAGCTTTTCGCAAGAAAGGGTAGTGTGTGCACCCTAGAACAAGCGTATCTGCCCCCGCCTCCTGAATGGGTTCTAGGTGTTCAGCCAGTAGCTCCAGAGTTTCTTCACCATGAGCTTGGCCTGCTTCAATCAGAGGAACCAAGCCAGCACCCGCTTGTTTAACGAACTGACAATTGGGCAGGGTGGCTAGCAGAGCATTAAATTTATCGCTCTTGAGTGTAGCCTCGGTTGCAAGTACGCCAACAATCCCATTGGTTGACTGCATTGCCGCAGGCTTGATGCCCGGCTCTACACCGATGATCGGAATATTGCTGAGCTTATGACGAATATCTGCAATGGCCTCGGCGGTGGCAGTGTTGCAGGCAACCATAATGGCGTCGCAACCTTGTGCTGCTAAGTATTGGCAGAGCTCCCTGCTGCGCGAAGCTATCCACTCACTAGACTTTTCTCCATAAGGCGCATTAATGGAATCAGCTAAATAGATATAGTCATGGGCAGGAAGCTGGCGCAAAGCCTCATCCAAAATGGATAAGCCTCCAACGCCAGAATCAAAAACCCCGATGAGTGCCAAGTCAGGTCGCTTAACTAACGGTAGTTGAGTTAACAAATAACTTCATAAATCGCTTAAGCAATCGTGACTGGAATGCCAGCAATCTTTGCTTGCCACTCTTTGGGACCTGTCTCATGCATAGAAATGCCAGCAGAACTAACCGCTACCGTAACCGGCATGTCTTTGACATCGAATTCATAAATCGCTTCCATGCCGAGGTCAGCAAAGCCGACTACCTTCGCCGTTTGAATGGCTTTAGAAACTAAGTAAGCAGCGCCACCAACAGCCATCAAGTAAGCAGACTGATGCTTTTTGATCGCCTCAATTGCGGCGGGCCCACGTTCTGCTTTACCAATCATGGAGATCAATCCAGTTTGAGCCAGCATCATCTCAGTGAACTTGTCCATGCGAGTTGAGGTTGTTGGACCTGCTGGACCAACTGCTTCACCTCTTACTGGGTCTACTGGACCCACGTAATAGATTACGCGGTTTTTAAAGCTCACTGGCAATTCTTCGCCTTTAGCAAGCATGTCGGCAATGCGTTTATGTGCTGCATCGCGGCCAGTCAAAATTTTGCCGTTGAGGAGCAGTGTTTCGCCTTCTTTCCAGCCAGCCACTTCTTCAGCGGTCAAAGTATCTAAGTTCACACGCTTCGATTTTTTGGTGTCTGGAGTCCAAGTGACGTTTGGCCAATCAGATAGTGAAGGCGCCTCTAGTTTGGCTGGCCCATCACCATGTAAATGGAAATGAACGTGGCGGGTAGCGGCGCAGTTCGGAATCATCGCAACTGGCAATGAAGCTGCATGGGTTGGGTAGTCCATGATCTTGATATCGAGCACGGTGGCTAAACCGCCGAGGCCTTGCGCCCCAATACCTAACTTATTTACTTTGTCGAAAATTTCTAAGCGGAGTTCTTCAATACGGTTTTGTGGACCACGAACAATGAGCTCCTGAATATCTACTGGGCCCATTAAGGACTCTTTAGCCATCAGCATGGCTTTCTCCGGTGTCCCACCAATGCCAATACCCAAGATGCCTGGAGGGCACCAGCCCGCTCCCATCGTTGGGACGGTCTTGACTACCCAGTCAACGATCGAATCAGAGGGGTTGAGCATGACCATCTTGGCTTTGTTCTCAGAGCCACCACCTTTGGCCGCGCAAATGACTTCAACATCATCGCCTGGGACGATTTCGTAATGAATAACCGCCGGGGTGTTGTCACCCGTGTTTTTGCGCTTACCCGCTGGATCAGTTAAAACGGATGCGCGTAGTGGGTTATCCGGGTTCATATAGGCCCGACGAACGCCTTCATTCACCATTTCAGTGACGCTCATGGTGGCATCGCCCCACTGAACATTCATACCAATTTTGAGGAAAACGACTGCAATACCAGTGTCCTGGCACATGGGGCGGTGACCTTCTGCGCACATCCGGCTATTGGTCAAAATCTGCGCAATCGCATCCTTCGCTGCAGCACCTTGCTCAAGCTCATAAGCCCTGCCCATGGCGGAGATGAAGTCTTTAGGGTGGTAGTAAGAGATGAATTGAAAGGCATCTGCCACGCTTTGGATAAGGTCATTTTGTTTGATATTTGTCATGGTTTTATGCTTAATTATGTAAGGTTTAATCTATTTTAAGGGTTTGCCATAGAGCAAATCTAGCGTGTTTTCACTTATCTTATTAGCTCTTGGGGATGCGTTTCCCTAACTCTGCGCTATTTTTGCAGAAAAAGACGACTGATTATTGAATAGAAGGGCTGTAAAGCATGGAACCATTGATGCAAGAAAACCGCGTATTTAACCCACCTGCAGACTTCATTAAGTCCGCCGCTATTCCTGGAATGGAGGCTTATAACAAGCTCTGTACAGAAGCTAACAATGATTATGATGGTTTTTGGAGTCGCCTTGCTAAAGAAAATGTCTTTTGGAAAAAGGCCTTTACTAAAGTTCTTGATGAATCCAAAGCACCTTTCTACAAGTGGTTCGAAGATGGCACTACAAATGCTTCCTATAACTGTTTAGATCGCCAGGTTGAAAATGGCCTTGGCAACAAGACTGCGATTATTTTTGAAGCGGATGATGGATCCGTTACCAACGTAACTTATCAAGAGTTGCTTGAGCGTGTTTGCAAAATGGCAAATGCACTTCGTAAAATGGGCATTAAGTCTGGTGACCGCGTCATCATTTACATGGCGATGACTATCGAAGGTGTTGTTGCGATGCAAGCTTGTGCTCGTATCGGTGCAATTCACTCTGTTGTGTTTGGTGGATTTTCTGCTCAAGCGCTACGCGATCGAATCATTGATGTTGGTGCCGTGGCAGTGATTACTGCAGACGGACAGTTCCGCGGTGGCAAATCATTGCCCTTGAAGGCGATTTGCGATGAAGCGCTCTCAACTGGTGAGTGCGGCAATGTAAAGCATGTCATTGTGAGCAAGCGTACTGGCACAGATGTCACTATGACAGCGGGCCGTGATGTTTGGATGCAAGAAATCGTAGCCAATGAATCTTCTACTTGCGAGCCAGAGTGGGTAAGTGCTGAGCACCCACTTTTTATTCTGTATACCTCTGGTTCAACCGGCAAGCCTAAGGGTGTACAACACTCCACTGGTGGCTACCTCCTGTGGGCAATTCTCACAATGAAGTGGACCTTTGATATCAAGCCAAATGACGTCTTCTGGTGTACTGCTGATATCGGCTGGGTAACAGGTCACTCCTATATTACTTATGGTCCACTAGCAGTAGGTGCCACGGAGATTGTGTTTGAAGGTGTTCCAACCTACCCCAATGCAGGTCGTTTCTGGGACATGATCCAAAAGCACAAAGCCACCATCTTCTATACCGCTCCAACGGCGATTCGTTCATTAATCAAAGCATCGAGCAATGATCAAGCAGTGCATCCCAAGAGTTATGACTTGTCTTCCTTGCGTCTCTTGGGTTCAGTCGGTGAGCCGATCAATCCAGAAGCGTGGATGTGGTATTACGAGAATGTGGGTGGTTCACGTTGCCCAATCGCAGATACCTTCTGGCAAACCGAAACTGGTGGTCATATGATTTCACCATTGCCAGGTGCAACTCCTATGATTCCAGGTTCATGCACATTACCGTTGCCTGGTATTCAAGCGGCGATTGTGGATGAGGCAGGTGTAGACGTTCCAAATGGTCAAGGTGGTATTTTGGTTGTGAAGCGTCCATGGCCTTCCATGATTCGTACGATCTGGGGCGACCCCGATCGCTTTGTGAAGTCTTATTTCCCAGAAGAGTTGGGCGGCACTTTGTATCTGGCTGGTGACGGCGCAATCCGCAATAAAGATACTGGCTACTTCACAATTACGGGTCGTATCGATGACGTATTGAATGTCTCTGGTCATCGCATGGGTACGATGGAAATTGAATCTTGCTTGGTAGCTAATCCATTAGTTGCTGAAGCTGCAGTAGTCGGTCGTCCAGATGAGTTGACTGGTGAAGCAATTTGCGTATTCGTAGTTCTGAAGGGCGGTCGCCCAACAGGTGACGAAGCCAAGAAGATTGCAACTGAGTTGCGGAATTGGGTAGGCAAGGAGATTGGCCCGATCGCTAAACCGAAGGACGTTCGTTTTGGTGATAACTTACCTAAAACTCGTTCTGGCAAGATCATGCGCCGCTTGCTGCGTGTGATCGCCAAAGGCGAAGAAGTGACTCAAGATACTTCAACTCTAGAAAATCCAGCGATTTTGGATCAGCTCAAAGAGTCTGTTTAAGAAGTTAATTGCGCTTTTAGAGGCGTACCCTTCTGGCAAACGTATAATCAACGGCTGTACGGAAGGGTGGATGAGCGGTTTAAGTCACACGCCTGGAAAGCGTGCGTAGGTTAATAGCCTACCGCGGGTTCGAATCCCGCCTCTTCCGCCAGTAGTCTGAAACCACCCTCGGGTGGTTTTTTCTTTACTTTTCCTTGATTTTTGCCTTAAATCACCTTCTCAACCTAAATTATTTAGATATTCAACCCCCTGTTTTTAATCAAAAAAAGGGGTTTTTGATGTTTCTGTTGCATTGCCGCAAATAAATCTTGCACTGCAATAAAAAACTTTTTAGAATGGTGCATTGCAATACATTTATCAATTTTATAAAAGTTAGGAAAACACCATGTTCCAGAATCAATTAAACGACCAAATGACACAAGCTCAAACTAAAGCTGTTGAAAACGCCAAGTTCTTAGCTCAAGTAGCTGTTGAAAGCGCAAAAGAATTAGCTGAAATCAACCAAGCTGCCGCTAAAGATGCTTTAGTTGTTGCTCAAGATGCAAGCGCTCAATTGTTGGCAGTGAAAGATGCACAACAGTTGGCAAAATTGGCTCAACCAGAAACTGCACAAGAAGCTGCTAAGTACGCTGCTGCCTACCAAGCTAAAGTAAACAAAGTAGTGCGTAACAGCAACAAAGAAGTTGCTCAAGTAGTTGATGCATCTATTGATGACGCACGTGCTGATATGGTTAAGTTTGTCAAAGAAGCTACTAAGACAGCTCCTGCTGGTTCTGAGGCATTTGTAGCTGCATTCAAAACTGTATTTGAAACTTCACTCCAACAGTTTGACCAAGTTCGCGCTTCAGCAACTGATGCTTATGCAAACTTTGAGAAAAGTGTTGATACTGCAATGGCTAACTTTCAAGGCCAATACGCAGTAGCTAAGCCAGCTGCTAAAAGCCGTAAAGCTGCTTAATTCGTTTTAATCGCTTTGCACGAGAAACCGCCTTCGGGCGGTTTTTCTTTTTCCGCTTGCCGTAAGATGGATGTTTTAGAGCTAATGAGGAGAAAACATGATCTTTGCAATCCTTTTAATGGATCGTCCTGGCACCGCAGAATTGCGTATTCAAGTAAGGCCGGAGCATCGCGCTTACTTGGGTAAGTTCGCAGATAAGATGGCCTTTGCTGGTCCACTCACATCGGAAGATGGCAAAACGACAGTGGGTAGCTTGTTGGTGATGGATTTTTCTAGCAAGGCAGATGTTGAGGCTTGGCTAGCAGATGAACCATTTACCAAAGCAGGGGTTTATGAAAAGCCAGCCATTCATGTGTTTAACAATAGCTGGCAACAAAAGGTTGGTTTTCCACCTTCTGCGTAAGTAAAAAAGAGCCACCTTTTGAGGTGGCAGCCTTAGTGGGTCTATCTAGAGATGGGCTAGATTGGCTTAATTTGTAGTTTCCTAAATTTGATGGTCCCACCGGCGGACTGAAGGGCAATGGGCCCCTCAGAGAACTTACTATCTCTAGCATCTGTAACGGTGGGTACCCCATTCATCATCACCTTAAGTTGAGGCCCATTGGCTGTGATTTCCATGGTGTTCCAGCGCCCACCTGCTTTATGAATTGGATTGACCTTGGCAATATCAACAATGGCTCCGGTGGAGTACTCCTGGCCTGGACGGGTATCCCAGATATTAACTTCATAAGAATTTCCAGCGGTGACTTTATTGGGGTCCTGGCAGCGAATAAAAATTCCACTATTGGTGTTGGATTCAGCCCAAAACTCTGCGCGAATAATGAAGTTCCGATAACTTTTAGTACTCACCAGAAATCCAGACGGCTTATTACCCTCGACTATCCCTTTACCAATGATCCAATTCGCGCTGCCAATAATGTTCCAACCGTCTAGGCTGACGCCATCGATTAAATCGGTATAACCATCTTGTGCTTGAGCATGGGTGTTGATGGAAAGTAGGGCAATAGTTAGCGAAAAGGCAATTGCTAGAACTTGTTTTAAAGTTGTTTTCATCATGATCTCCGAATGTATATATCTTTTTAGCGCTGCAATATTGCTCCTATATATTGTTGCTGACTTATCTCCAATTCCACAAGTACTTACTTTCCCTTAACTTGGCATCAGGAATCCAGTAGACTTGAGGTATGAATTCATCTACATTGCGCCCCTTAGCCATCCTTGCTTCTATTGTCGCCATTGCCTTAACAGGATGCGGCTCTATTGAGTCAGCAGCCCAAGAGGACTGCACTTCTATTGGCTGGCAAATCGGCAGTAAAGGCTACAACGATTGCTTTAAGGCACGTGTTTACGAGCGCAAGCTGGATTACTCTCTTCCGCCTGGCAGCAAGCCTTCCCCATCAGTTATTTAATAGGGTTTACCCTAGTTAAATTCACTTGAGCGCCGTCAAGGACTTGAGTATGGAAATAACCCAAAATCATCCTTGATCTTGGGAATTTCCTATGTAGAGCGAGCTAAGTTTTTTCTTGCCAATTCGGTCCTTCTTAAGCGTAGCTTTAGACACACAAAATAGCATCATTAATGCGACTAGAAATTAGAGATTAAAACTATGAATTACCCAAAACCCTCGGATGAAGTCAAGGCTGTTGCTGTGGCAACTGCAGATGATTTAAGGGAAACCATTCGTCGCAAGAGCAAGCTCAAAGGACGCCAGCCAGATGATGTGTCACTGGCAGAGGTTCGTCAATTAATTGGTGTTGCAGTTGATCGTCGAGATTTGCTGATAGAAAATTTACACAAGCTTAATGACGAATACCGCGCTTTGCATGATCGTCATTTGGTTGCGCTCGCAAAAGAAATGAATTTGCCGATGGCAGAAGTTTATGAGGTTGCTACTTTTTATCACCACTTTGAAGTGGTGCGTGGTAATGATCCGGTTGCAGATATCACTCTGCGTGTCTGTGATGGTATCGCCTGTGAACTGGCTGGTGCGCAAAATCTATTGGCAAAGTTACCGGCAATTTTAGGTAACCCTAAGATTAAGGTAGAGGCTGCTCCATGCGTAGGTCGTTGTGAACAGGCTCCAGTAGCAGTTGTACATCAGTACCCAGTATTGTTTGCAACTACGGATAAGGTTGCCGCCGCCGTCAAAAATAATCTGACTACCCAGCCGATGGCCAAGGACAGTGCGAGTTTTGATCCTGCAGCTTTAGCTGAGAAGGGTGTGTCTCCGCAGGGTGAAAATCAAGCAGTTTCACCAGACTATGTGGGCTATGAGTCTTATCGTGCACTGGGTGGTTACGCCTTAGCAAAAGAAATTTTTGAAGGTAAAAAAGATAGCGAGAGCATTGTCAAGATCATGGAAAGCTCGGGACTTCGCGGCCTGGGCGGCGCAGGCTTCCCAGCAGGGCGTAAGTGGCGCATTGTGAGAGATCAGGTCGCTCCAAAGTTAATGGCAGTGAATATTGACGAAGGTGAGCCTGGCACATTTAAAGACCGTACGTATTTAGAGCGCGATCCACATCGCTTTTTAGAAGGCATGTTAATTGCTGCCAATGTAGTGGGTATTGATGCTTGCTACATTTATCTGCGCGATGAGTACCACGGTTGCCGTGAATTACTCGAAGCAGAGTTGGCCAAACTCAAAGCAAACCCCCCATTTAAATTGCCGCTGATTGAGCTTCGACGTGGCGCAGGTGCTTATATTTGCGGCGAAGAATCTGCCATGATTGAAAGTATCGAAGGTAAGCGCGGTGAGCCCCGTATGCGTCCTCCATATATCGCTCAAGTTGGCTTGTTTGGTCGTCCAACGCTCGAACATAACTTTGAGACTCTCTACTGGGTGCGTGACATTGTTCAGCGTGGTCCAGAGTGGTTTAGCTCTTTTGGTCGTCATGATCGCAAAGGCTTACGCAGCTACAGCGTGAGCGGCCGAGTCAAAAACCCAGGGGTGAAGCTGGCTCCCGCCGGAATTACGATTCAGGAATTGATTGACGAGTACTGTGGCGGTATGCAAGACGGCCACAAGTTCTATGGCTATCTGCCTGGCGGTGCTTCAGGCGGCATCTTGCCGGCAACCATGAATGACATTCCACTGGACTTTGATACTTTGCAGCCTTACGGCTGCTTCATTGGCTCAGCAGCGGTGATGGTGTTTGGTGACAAAGACAAAGCGCGCGATATGGCGCTCAATGTCATGCACTTCTTTGAGCATGAGAGCTGCGGTCAATGCACGCCATGTCGTGTAGGCACTAGCAAAGCTGCCAAGTTGATGCAGTCGCCATCTTGGGATCAGTCTACCTTAGAAGACTTAGCAACTGTGATGGTTGACGCTTCTATTTGCGGTCTAGGTCAAGCTGCACCAAATCCAATTCGCTGTATTGCAAAATATTTCCCAGAAGAAGTTGCTTAACCAGCAAGCAAAAAAACTAAGGGAAAAAAGAGACAAATATGAACGCACCAGTAAATCCTAAAGAACTTGAATTGCAAACCGTTGAGTTCAAGCTCGACGGTCAAACCATCATTTCTTACGAAGGCGAGACTATTCTCAAGGCCGCTAAGCGCCACGGGATTGATATTCCTCATCTGTGTTTTAAAGATGGTTATCGCGCTGATGGTAATTGCCGTGCGTGTGTAGTGGAGATCAATGGTGAACGTACTTTGGCGCCAAGTTGTTGCAGAAGTGCTACGCCTGGTATGGAAGTGAAGGCTAATAGCGAACGTGCACTTAAGAGTCAAAAGTTAGTGCTAGAAATGTTGTTATCTGACATGCCCGACGAAGGATTTAAGTGGGTAGGCGATAGCAAGGAAGAAGAGCAAAAAAATCAACATGGCGAACTGAGCACTTGGGCAGCGCGATTGGATGTCACGGTACGTCCAGAGCTCAAGGCATTGCGCCGTGAAAAAGTTAGCAATGATGTATCGCACCCAGCAATGGCTGTGAATCTAGATGCCTGCATTCAATGTAATCGTTGCGTTCGCGCTTGTCGCGAAGAGCAGGTTAATGATGTGATCGGCTACGCCATGCGCGGTTCTCATAGCGAGATCGTATTTGATCTGAATGACTCAATGGGAGACAGTACTTGTGTTGCCTGTGGTGAATGTGTGCAGGCTTGCCCAACGGGTGCATTAATGCCTAAGGGATTAATTGGCTCGCAAACTGTGGATCGCAAGGTAGATTCAGTATGTCCTTTCTGCGGTGTAGGTTGCCAGATTACTTACAACGTTAAAGATGAAAAGATTGTCAGCGTAGAAGGTCGTGATGGCCCAGCTAATCACAACCGTCTTTGCGTTAAAGGGCGCTTTGGTATGGATTACATCCACAACCCACAACGCTTAACAAAGCCACTGATTCGTAAGGCGGGTGTTGCCAAAGATGAAGCTTTATTAGAAGGCAAGCAAGATTGGTCCGACATCTTCCGTGAAGCTACTTGGGAAGAAGCTTTAGAACTTGCTGGTGGTGGCCTCAAAAATCTTAAAGATCAATATGGCAACAAGGTGCTTGCAGGCTTTGGCTCTGCAAAAGGTAGCAATGAAGAGGCTTACTTATTCCAAAAACTGGTTCGCACCGGTTTTGGTAGTAATAACGTTGACCATTGCACACGCCTTTGCCATGCATCTTCTGTGGCTGCATTGCTAGAGGGCGTTGGCTCTGGTGCAGTGAGTAATCAAGTGAACGATGTGGAACATTCCAGTCTAATCTTGTTGATTGGATCTAATCCAACTGCTAATCATCCAGTAGCAGCCACTTGGTTTAAAAATGCAGCAAAACGTGGCGCAAAAATTGTTTTATGTGATCCGCGCATGACTGATATTTCCAAGCATGCTTGGCGTACGATGCAGTTCAAGCCAGATACTGACGTTGCTATGCTTAATGCCATGATCTTCACGGTGATTGAAGAGGGGTTGGTTGATCAAGACTTTATCAAGAATCGCTCTAATAACTTTGAAGCGCTTAAAGAAAATATCAAAGGTTATAGCCCAGAAGCAATGGCGCCAATCTGCGGTATTCCAGCGGAAACCTTGCGTGAAGTAGCAAGGGAATTTGCTACAACTAAATCCGCTATGATTTTGTGGGGCATGGGTATCAGTCAGCACATTCATGGCACCGATAATGCACGCTGCTTAATTGCCCTGGTCAGTATCACTGGTCAAATTGGTAAGCCTGGTTCTGGTTTGCATCCACTGCGCGGACAAAATAACGTGCAAGGCGCAAGCGATGCGGGATTAATTCCGATGATGTTCCCGAACTACCAACGCGTAGACAATCCAGAAGCGCACGCGTGGTTTGAGAAATTCTGGGATACCCCATTAGATAAGAAGCCCGGTTACACCGTTGTAGAGATCATGCATAAGATCACCGCACCGGATAGTGATCCAGATAAGATCCGTGGCATGTATGTTGAGGGTGAGAATCCTGCAATGAGTGACCCTGATTTGAATCATGCCCGTCATGCTTTAGCTTCTTTAGATCTATTGGTCGTGCAAGATATTTTTATGACTGAGACTGCGCTGCTAGCGGACGTGGTACTGCCAGCAAGTGCATGGCCTGAGAAAGTCGGTACTGCCAGCAATACCGATCGTATGGTTCAGATGGGCAAGAAAGCGATTAACCCTCCGGGAGATGCTAAGCCTGATCTGTGGATCATTCAGCAAATTGCTAAACGCATGGGCCTGAACTGGAATTACCAAGGTGCTGATGACGGTGTTGCAGAGGTGTATGACGAGATGCGTCAAGCAATGCATGCAGCGATCAATGGTATTACTTGGGAGCGTTTAGAAAAAGAATCTAGCGTGACTTACCCATGTTTATCCGCTGAAGATCCAGGCCGCCCAATTGTGTTTGATGACAAGTTTGACACTAAAGATGGCAGAGTGAAGTTAGTGCCGGCTGATATTATTCCCGCAAATGAGCGCCCAGATGCGGACTATCCATTTGTGTTGATTACAGGACGTCAGCTAGAGCATTGGCATACCGGTAGTATGACGCGCCGTGCAACCGTCTTGGATGCGATTGAGCCGATGGCTACCGTGTCGATGCATGGTGAAGATATGACCCAGTTAGGTGTATCTGCTGGCGATGTCATTACGGTTCAGTCACGTCGTGGCGAAGTGGCTATCCACGTTCGTCGAGATGATGGTACTCCGCGTGGCGTGATCTTTATTCCGTTTGCTTACTATGAAGCTGCAGCCAACTTAATCACGAACTCTGCATTAGATCCAGTTGGCAAGATTCCAGAGTTTAAGTACTGCGCAGTGAAGCTTGCTAAAGGCGGACAGGCTGCTCAGGTGATGGGATATGGCACCAATGATCCTCAGCGGCAGAAGCTTGCTGCTACTTCATAAGGTATTGAGATAAACCTTTATAAAGCCCCTTAGTAGGGGCTTTATTCTTTCAATTCTCGAAAAATACCAAATTGTCTAATGCCCTTTAGAATTGAATCTCTATGGCTAGTTCAAAACCCCAAATCCCACCATCTGATACCAAACCAGAATTACCTGTCCTGATTATTGGAGCGGGTCTAGCAGGTCTAACCGTTGCTCTGCATATGGCAGAGACCCAGCCAGTGATTGTGATGGCCAAGCGTGGTCTAGGTGAGGCTGCAACTGCATGGGCTCAAGGTGGCATCGTTGGAGTGGTCGATAAAGTGCATGACAGTGTTGATTCTCATGTAGCTGATACCTTAGATGCTGGCGCAGGACTCGTGGTGGAGTCTACTGCTCGATACATCGCTGAAGAAAGTGCCGAAGCCATTCGTTGGTTAGTTGAGCAGGGTGTTCCATTTACCACCGATGAGACCGGTCCGATGGGTTTACATCTCACACGTGAGGGTGGGCATAGTCAGCGTCGGATTGCGCATGTAGCAGATTCAACCGGTAAAGCGATTCATGAGGTGTTGTTAGATAAAGCACGAGATCATAAAAATATTCAATTACTAGAGCACTGGATTGCTTTAGATCTCATCACCAATCGTCACTTAGATGCGAAGACGCAACGCACTAAGCCGAATCGCTGCTATGGTGTGTATGCCCTCGATATTAAAAATAATCGTGTAGAAACGATTGAAGCCAAGTCAGTGGTATTGGCTACTGGCGGTGTTGGCAAGGTGTACAAGTACACCAGCAATCCGGACACCGCAACAGGCGATGGTATCGCTATGGCCTGGCGCGCAGGTTGCCGTGTCGGTAATATGGAATTTATTCAGTTCCACCCAACGTGCTTGTATCACCCGAGCGATAGGACCTTTTTAATTACTGAGGCGATGCGTGGTGAGGGTGGTCTGCTCAAGCTCCCTAATGGCACTCGCTTTATGTCGGATCATGATGAGCGTAATGAGTTGGCTCCTCGTGACATTGTGGCGAGAGCAATCGACTTTGAGATGAAAAAGCATGGTCTCGATTACGTACATCTTGATGCCACCCATTTAGGCGAAGCATTTATTAAAGAGCATTTCCCAATGATCTATGCGCGCTGCATGAGTTTGGGACTGGATATTACTAAAGAGCCAATACCTGTAGTGCCAGCAGCGCACTACACCTGCGGTGGCGTTGTAACTGACCTCAAAGGACGGACTGATTTGCCTGGTCTGTATGCGGTAGGCGAAGCTACTTATACAGGCTTGCATGGCGCCAATCGCTTGGCAAGCAATTCATTATTGGAATGCATTGTTATTGGTAAAGCTGCTGCTGCAGATATTTCCGCATTAAAAGCGCCAGCAATGCCAAAGCTCCCACTCTGGGATGAAAGTCAAGTAGAGGATGCGGATGAACAAGTGGTGATTGCGCATAACTGGGATGAGTTGCGTTCCCTGATGTGGAACTATGTCGGTATCGTGAGAACCAATCGACGCTTAGAGCGAGCATTGCATCGAATTAAGCTCTTGCGATATGAGGTGCAAGAGTATTACGCTAACTTTAAAGTGACACGCGACTTAATTGAGCTTCGCAACCTGTTGGAGTGTGCTGAACTAATTGTGAGATCTGCTCTGATGCGCAGAGAGAGCAGGGGGTTGCATTACAGCCGTGATTACCCAGGCACTTGGGCAGTTTCTTATCCAACTATTTTGACACCTCAGGCTGAGGGAAATTCTGAAACCTAGAGATGAATTACTATGCGGATATTCTCATTGAGAAATCCACTGCCTTAATATCTTTAGTCAGTTTTCCAAGAGAGATCCGATCAACGCCAGTAGCTGCAATTGCCCTCATCTGATCTAAGTCAATACCACCAGAAGCTTCTAATAAGGCGCGGCCATTGGTAAAAGCAACAGCTTCTCTCATTTGCTCGGTAGTAAAGTTATCGATCAAGATACTTTTGGCACCAGCATCCAAAGCCTCTTTCAATTCAGTAAAGTTTTCCACTTCCACCTGAATATCTACCCCAGAATTCAAGGCCTGGGCAGCTTTGACTGCGGCAGCAACGCCGCCTGCAGCAGCAATATGATTCTCTTTAATTAAGATACCGTGCCATAGAGCAAGACGTTGGTTTTGACCGCCGCCGATGCGGACTGCGTATTTTTGTGCTTGACGTAAGCCCGGAATCGTTTTGCGTGTATCGAGTACTGTACAACCCTTTGGATTAGGGCTGACACCTGCAATCGCAGCAACGTGCTGACGCACACTGCTAGCAGTCCAAGATAGTGTTTGTAAAAAATTAATACAGGGGCGCTCGGCCGAGAGCAGGGCACGAGAATTCGCGTCAATATCGCAAACCTTGGTATCGGGCTTCATCAAGTCGCCCTCCAGGTAATACCAAGTGATTTTAGCGGCTGGATCTAATTTTTTTAGGGTACCTTCAAACCAATCTACCCCACACAGTACAGCCTCTTCGCGTACGATCAGTTGTGCATGCACCGGCTTACTAGTAACAAGTTGTGCAGTCCAATCACATTTACCGATATCCTCCGTCAGTGCATCAGCAATATTGCGTTGACGGGCTTGTTCTAAAGTTTCGTTGTACTCAAACATGCGTATTCAATCAAAAAATACTAATCAGAAAATATTTCAACTAGCTTAGGCAGCACCAATATTCTTCACAAAGCCATGTTGCGCCTTGGCCAGAAGATCGGGATGATTTTGTGTGAAATCCAGCATGCGCTCGATGCAGCCCAATGCTTTAACTCGAACATCTTCCTTGATAAAAATTTCACCAGAAGCGTCCTCAAGACAATTCAGAATACCTTGCAAGCCATTCATTGCCATCCAGGGACAGTGGGCACAGCTCTTGCAGGTCGCGCTATTACCAGCGGTAGGAGCCTCGATCAATACCTTATTGGGAGCCAATTGGCGCATGCGATGCAATATGCCATTATCGGTAGCCACAATATATTCAGTAGCAGCGCCTTCTACTACGGCTTTGATCATGGCAGAGGTAGAACCAACAACATCGGCTAAATCTACTACTGCTTGTGGCGATTCTGGATGAACCAAAATCATGGCATGAGGGTGGGCTGCTTTAAGTATTTCTAATTCAACAGCTTTAAATTCGTCATGAACAATACATGCGCCATTCCATAGCAACATATCAGCACCAGTCTGCTCCTGAATATAACGACCTAAATGACGATCAGGTGCCCACAAGATTTTTTTGCCCTCAACTTTGAGTTGATGAACGATAGCCAAAGCGCAAGAGCTCGTTACCATCCAATCAGCTTGTGCTTTAACGGCAGCACTCGTATTGGCATAGACAACCACAGTGCGATCAGGATGCAGTTCTCTAAAGGCGGCAAAGTCAGCAGCATCACAGCCCAAGTCTAATGAGCAGGTCGCCTCTAGGTCTGGCATGAAGACGCGCTTTTCTGGACTTAAAATCTTGGCAGATTCACCCATAAAGCGCACGCCAGCAACAATCAAGTTCTTGGCAGAGTGATTTTTGCCAAAGCGCGCCATTTCTAATGAGTCAGCAACAAAACCACCAGTCTCTATTGCAAGGTCTTGAATATCTCCATCAACGTAGTAATGAGCAACTAAAGCAGTATCTTTCTCGATCAGTAAATGTTTAATACGGGCAAGTACGGCAGCTTTTTCAGCGCCATGGAGTTGGGGAGGTGTCTTGGCCCAAGCTTGAGCTGTACATGTAGCCCCGGCAGCATTCTGCTGCGGGTAATCGAAGGCTATAGGGATGCTAACAGTGGAAGTCATGGGTAATTTTATCTCTATTACGCTAGCTGGCGACAGCTGACCTCAATTACTTAAAACGGTAGCTTTGCTTCCGGCTTTGCAGCCAACAGCACCGCCTTAAACTCGGCCTGTATGCGCTTGATGGCCTCCTCACTATCTGCTTCAAAACGCATCACCACAACTGGTGTTGTATTGGAAGGACGAGCCAGACCAAAGCCATCTGCGTATTCCACTCGCACACCATCAATCGTATTGATTGACACTGATGTGGGGAACTTGGCATTGGCTTTGATTGTCTCTAGTAGGGCAAAAGGTTCGCCTTCGGCGCAAGCGAGTTGCAATTCTGGAGTGCAGATTGCATTTGGTAAGTTGTTGAGGGTGTCGCTCGGATTTTTCTCTTTGCTAAGAATCTCTAGCAAGCGTGCGCCAGTGTAAAGACCATCATCAAAACCAAACCAACGGTCCTTAAAGAAGATATGACCACTCATCTCACCAGCCAGTGGGGCGCCAGTTTCTTTGAGCTTAGCTTTGACTAAAGAGTGACCGGTTTTCCACATGATGGGTTCGCCACCATGCTCTTTAACGAAGGTGGCTAAGTTGCGAGTGCACTTCACGTCGTAAATAATTTGGCCTCCAGGATTGCGTGAGAGAACATCTTTTGCAAAGAGCATCATTTGGCGGTCTGGGAAAATGACTTGACCGTCTTTAGTGACTACGCCTAAACGATCGGCATCCCCATCAAAGGCAAGGCCCAATTCATTATCGGTAGTTTGGAGGTTCTGGATGAGGTCTTGCAGGTTCTCAATATGGGCAGGATCTGGATGGTGATTGGGGAAATGTCCATCGACTTCGCAGAACAATTCTTGCACTTGGCAACCTAACGCTCTGAAAAGCTTGCCAGCAAAAGCACCACCAACACCATTGCCACAATCAACTGCAATCTTCATAGGGCGAGCCAACTTCACATCACCAACAATATAGTTGAGGTACATCGGGAAAATATCAAAGGTGTTTCGATTTCCTTGGCCGGTGGCAAATTTCTTGGCTTCAATGCGTTTACGTAAGTCCTGAATCTGCTCACCATAAATGGCCGCTGTGCCCAAGACCATTTTGAAGCCGTTATAGTTCGGGGGATTATGGCTTCCAGTAATCATGATCCCGGATTTCGGTGTTTTGCCATTGATAGTGTGATTGGCAGCAAAGTACACCATTGGAGTAGCCACCATACCTAAATCGATTACGTTGATACCGGTAGAGAGTAGGCCTTCTGTTAATGCTTCAATTAAGCTAGGGCCAGAAAGACGACCATCACGACCAATGACGATATCGGTTTCACCAAGCTCACGCATTTCAGTGCCAAAAGCCTGACCAATCAGTTTGGCGATAGAGGGATCTAAGGTCTCATTAATAATGCCGCGAATGTCATAAGCTTTAAAAATGGAAGGTGACAGTTGCATGTAAATCTTTCAGCTAAAGAATCAACCCCAATGGGATTAATGATTAAAGAAATTGATGCGGGCTGCAGTAATAGCATCAATATTGCCATCGGCCTGAACGGCCTTGCCATCTCTCAAGGCGGCTTCAATTGGCTTGGCAAGTACTTTGCCCAATTCCACTCCGGGCTGATCAAAGCTATTGATATTCCAGAGAGCTCCTAATGTTGTTGCACGGTTCTCATACAAAGATAGGAGGGCGCCTAGATAAAACGCATTGAGCTTAGGCAAAATGAGCAAGTTGCTAGGACGTTTACCAGGATAGGTATTGTTTGGATTATCCGTCTGCTTACCATTAGCTAGTGCTTGCGCCTGGGCTAAGCAGTTTGATAGCAAAATGCGGTGATGTTCTTTTGCTTCAGGCAAATGGCTCATCGGCTCACGAATCGCAATGAAGTCAATTGGAATGACTTCAGTGCCTTGATGTAATAACTGAAAGTAAGAGTGCTGAGCATTGCTACCAGAACTACCAAATACAACTGGACAAGAAAACTTTACAGGCTTGCCATCGCGATCGACGCTCTTACCATTACTTTCCATATCGAGTTGTTGCAGCCACTTTGGAAACCAATCCAAAGCATCCGCATACGGAATGACCGCAAAGGATTTAATGTGGTGTTTCTGTTGCTGATAGAAGAGCGTGAGTGCCATGATGACAGGCAGATTCTCTTCGAGTGGTGCAGATTGATAGTGATGATCAATTGCTTGCGCACCAGCTAAAAATTCTTTAAAGGTTTCAAAACCATATTGCAGGGCGATTGGTAGGCCTACAGCTGACCACACTGAGTAGCGTCCGCCCACCCAATCCCAAAACGGGAAAATATTCTCTTCTTTAACGCCGAATTCTTTGGCAGCAGACACATTAGCCGTTACTGCAAAGAGTGCGTTATTAACTTGACTCTCTGAACGTCCACTATCTTTTAACCAGCGAACTACAGCCTTGGCATTCTTGGTAGTTTCTAAAGTAGTAAAGGATTTCGAAACAATGATGACGCGAGTGCTGTGTGGTAATGCGCGCTGCAAGATCCGCGCCAACTCGGCAGTATCAATATTGGCCAAGAAATGCATGCGCATTCCGCGACTTTCAATATCGGGAATGTGCGCTAGGGCTTCTATTGCGAGGCGAGGACCAAAATCAGATCCGCCAATACCAATATGAATTACGTCAGTAATTCCAACCCACTTATTACAAAGACTTTCAATGCGATGCCAAACATCAGCCACCGCAGGCATGACATCTTTGCCGTCAATCAGTACAGGCTTTTTATCTAAATTACGCAGGGCAGAGTGCAAAGCTGGGCGATTTTCAGATTGATTTACTGCTTTACCGGCAAACAAATCCTGAATAAATTGCTCTAGCTTGGCAGTGCGTGCTTTGGCAAATAGGGATTCCCAGTTCGCTGTATCAATGCCTTGATAGGCATCATCTAGAACGATATCGGCAGCGCAAAGGAGGGTACTGGGTTTCTTTAAAGCGGGTTTTGAAGACATCCCCACATTTTATCAATAAGGACATCAAAATCCCTCTAAAACGTTGAAAATGTTACGATTTGAGCAATCTGGGGTGCATAAGCCCCCTTGAAAGTCATATAAGTTAGAGACAAATTCCCAAAAAAGTCAGGAAAAGCTGGATGGACCAGGTTGATTGCGTAGTGGTTGGTGCCGGAGTGGTTGGCTTAGCGGTTGCACGCGAGATGGCCTTGCAGGGTCGCGAAACCATCCTCTTGGAGCGAGAGGATTCCTTTGGGACCATCAGCAGTGCACGCAATAGCGAGGTCATCCATGCCGGAATTTATTACCCTAAGGATTCTCTTAAGGCCAAACTCTGTGTTGCCGGCAATCGTCTCTTGTATGAGTACTGTCGCAGCCATCAGGTTAGCACCCAGCAATACGGAAAACTCATTGTTGCTGCTGATAGCTCCCAATTAGATGATCTTCAAGCAATTCTCTACAAAGCCCAAAATAATCAAGTTCCTGATATCAAAATGATTTCTGGTGAACAGGCCAAATTACTCGAGCCGCAACTCCGGTGTGAAGCAGCTGTTCTATCAAGCTCTACCGGTGTAGTCGATAGCCATGGCTTGATGCTGTCTTTGTTAGGGGGCTTTGAAGATGCAGGTGGAATGGTGGCTTACCAGTCCCCATTAATAAGCGCAAAACCCATTGGAGATCAAGCAGAAGGGGGCTTTGAACTCGAGATTGGCGGTCCCGATGGCATGAAGATTCAAACCAAGTTGCTGATTAATTGCGCTGGGCTCAGTGCGCCAGCATTAGCCCAAAAGATTGAAGGTCTGCCAAAAGAGCAAATACCCAAAGCCTATTTCGCAAAAGGAAACTACTTCTCTTTATCTGGTAAATCTCCTTTTAAACATTTGATTTATCCAATTCCAGAGCCAGGCGGTCTAGGTGTCCATCTCACCCTCGATATGGGAGGGCAGGCCAAGTTTGGACCAGATGTGGAGTGGCTTGACATCGAAGCAGAAGTTCAAATCAATTACACGGTTGACCCCAAGCGGGGCGAAGGATTTTATGCTGCTGTCAGACAATATTGGCCTGCTCTTAAAGATGGATCTTTGCAGGCCGATTACTCAGGCGTGAGGGCGAAGATCGTTCCTTCAAATGCGCCTGCTGGTGATTTCCATTTCGACGGCCCGGAGCAGCATAAGCTGGCGGGATTGTTTAATCTATATGGGTTTGAGTCCCCAGGCCTAACTTCCTGCCTAGCTATTGCTCAGCATTTAGAGGCGCAAATCAAAAGTTCTCTATAATCGAGGGCTTAAATCGCAAAGGAAGAGTGGCAGAGCGGTTGAATGCACCAGTCTTGAAAACTGGCGAGGATGAAAGTCCTCCGTGAGTTCGAATCTCACCTCTTCCGCCAATTCAATACGTATTACAAGGGTTTGTAGTAACGCAACACTCTTGTTACCAAAATCGCTCCCAAAGCCATCCTACGGGGCGGCTTTTTGTTAATAATGCTTATTAATTAAAGTATTATTTCCCCTTGAGCTAAGCAGTTCTTGTGTTGCTGGGCTGATTAAAACAATAGCAAAAAGCGGAGACTGCAATGTTATTAAAAAGAATGCTGCTTGGAATCTTGTCGATTTCAATGTTGGCAACCCCTGTCTTTGCGCAGACCATTTCTGAGTCCAAGCCAAAAAAACCAAACATTGTTTACTTTTTAGTTGATAACACCGGGTGGGGAGCGTTTGGTGTTTATGGTGGAACAGTGCCAACTCCAAATATTGATAAGTTAGCAAGTCAAGGCATTCGCTTTAATAACTACAATGTTGAAGCTCAGTGCACGCCATCTCGTTCTGCAATCATGACAGGGCGTCACCCGGTACGATCGGGAACCACTTCAGTGCCTTGGCCCGGTCAAGGAAAGGCGGGAATGGCGCCATGGGAATACACCATCGCTAAGCTACTTTCTGACTCTGGTTATGCCACTGCTCTATACGGTAAGTGGCATTTAGGTAATACACAAGGCCGTATGCCTAATGATCAGGGTTTTGATGAATGGTGGGGCACCCCCGATACATGGGATCAAGCAGGCTATACACAGTGGCCTCTATTTAAAGAGAGCGGAGTTCCCGTTCCAATGCTCTGGGAGGGTAAGAAAGGACAAAAATCTAAACCCGTCATGCCGCTGGATCTAAAGATTCGTCCAGTCATTGATGAGAAGTACATTATTCCCAAGACGGTTGACTACATTAAGAAAAACGCTGCAGAAAATAAACCATTCTTTGTTTATGTGGGTTATTCAGAAATGCATGAGCCACCAATGCCCAACCCTAACTTTTCACAAAAATCTTCGCAACGCGGCGGGGTCTTTGCGGATCTAGTTGCAGAGATGGACTATCGGGTTGGTCAGGTAATGCAGGCAGTGAAGGATGCTGGCATTGAAGACAACACCATCTTTATTTTTAGTAGCGATAATGCCGGCGGTGGTGCAAGCCCGCAGATTGGTGGTGCAACCAATGGACCGTTCCGCGGCAATTTTTTTAATACACCATTCGAAGGAAGTATGCGTGTGCCTGCGATGATTCGCTGGCCAGGCCATGTCCCATCAGGTATGGTTACTGAAGAAATATTTGCCGCAGTTGATTGGATGCCAACTATTGCTGGCATGGTGGGCTCATCCAATTTGGTTCCTAAGGATCGTCCGATCGATGGTGTTGATGCCTCGAATTTCATGTTAGGGAAGAGTAAGACGACTGGTCGAGACTTATATCCATTCTTTGGTATTGATGGGGAGTTGATGTCAATTAAATGGAAGATCTATAAAACGATCTTTAGGTACGCAGAATCTCCCGAGTCCATTGGAAAGCCTTATGTAAAACCACAGATTCCAATGGTTTATGACTTGAGCAGCGATCCACATGAAGATAACAACCTCATGTATACAGATCTAACCTTGGGCTGGGTTTATGCCCCAAGCTTTAAATGGATAGAGGGCTATGAGCAAAGTGTGAAGAAATATCCCAATATCAAGGTCGGCGAAGAGTTTAAAGGATATGTAAATAAATAAGTATTTGTATTAACTACATCATAGGGATTGAAATGTTTTTACAAAGATTACTGATTGGGTTCTTATCTATTTCGGTGGCTGCACCAACCGTGTTTGCACAAACTGCTCCTGCCCAAAAGAAACCGAATGTTGTTTTTATTCTTGCTGATAACGTTGGCTATGGAGACATGGGGCCCTACGGTGGCGGTGAACTACGAGGTGCTCCTACACCACGCACTGATGAATTAGCTAAGAGTGGGCTGAAGCTCACCCAGTATTTGGTAGAGCCAGCATGCACACCATCTCGTGCTGCATTAATGACTGGGCAATACTCCATTCGCAATGGTTTGTCACTTGTTGCAGAGGCCGGCACTCCTAGTACTTTGCCAGGCAAAGCCTACACAATGGGTAAATTGTTTAAAGATTCAGGTTATGCAACCGCAATTTTTGGAAAATGGCATTTAGGGGCATCACCTCAGAGTTTGCCCGGTGCTCACGGATTTGATCAGTATTACGGTTTACCGCCGGATGTCTCTTGGGATTCTGCCACCTACGTTGCACAAGCTATACAAACACATTCCTATCCAAATGTACCCGATAAAGTTTTATATGAAAAGGGACCTTGGATTACTCAGCAAAAGGGGAATGGACCGCTTCAGCGTGTGAAGCCATTTACGATGGAGGTCAGAGCAGAGATTGATAATGAATTGACTGAAAAATCTATTGCATTCATGAAGCAAGAGAATGCAGCTGGCAAACCATTCTTTCTTTATCTGCCATTCTCAATGGGTCACTCACCGAATCTTTCTTCAAAGCAGTTTGCAGGAAAGTCCCGCATTGGTCAGTACGGTGACAAATTGATGGAAGGGGATTATCACGTTGGTCAAATCATGGATGCCCTCAAAGAAATGAATATTGAGGACAATACTATTTTGGTTTTTGCCTCAGATAATGGTAGCACCGGACAATACATGATGAC
>CANGWT010000007.1 GCA_947457745.1 Burkholderiaceae bacterium
AGAGAAAAATTCTTTTGGCAAACTTTGATTGGCTTATTTGCTGCTATTTATTTGGCTTTTTCTGTATCTGAAGTGAATAACCTCAAAGTTTTGCAGTTGTTCTTTGATTGGCTCAAGAGTGGCTTTGCTTTGAACTTGCCAGCTAAATCAAACTTACTCATTCCTTTCATGAAAGAGGTGAGTTATCCATTAGGTGTCATGGGCTTCATTATTTTGAGCTACTTGGTGATTGTTGGAAGTAGTAATGCCGTCAATTTGACGGATGGACTAGATGGTCTAGTGATCATGCCAGTGATATTAGTTGGGGCTGCTTTAGGCGCATTCGCTTATGTGATGGGTAATGCGATTTATGCCAAGTATTTATTATTTCCTTATATTCCCGGTGCAGGAGAACTCATGATCTTCTGTGGGGCTATGGGTGGTGCTGGGCTAGCATTCCTTTGGTATAACACGCATCCTGCCCAAGTATTTATGGGTGACGTTGGCGCACTCGCATTGGGTGGCGCACTCGGAACTATTGCCGTGATTGTTCGCCAAGAAATCGTACTCTTTGTCATGGGTGGGATCTTCGTCGCAGAAACACTGTCAGTCATGCTGCAAGTTTTCTGGTTCAAATTCACTAAGAAGCGTTTCGGTGAAGGCCGTCGTATTTTTAGGATGGCTCCATTGCATCACCATTTTGAATTAGGTGGCTGGCGCGAAACACAAGTTGTCGTTCGCTTCTGGATCATCACCATTTTATTAGTTCTCATTGGCCTCTCCAGCCTGAAATTACGGTAAGCCAAAAAATATGCATAACTTAGATCAAGCCTTCGCTAACCCAGCTCTCATTGCAGATGAGGGCTATCAAGCACCCCAACATTTCTTAATCCTAGGATTGGGTGAATCTGGCTATGCTATGGCCAAGTGGTGTTTGCGGAATGCTGCAAAGGTCAGCCTGGCCGATACACGCGATCGTGAAAAGCTCAATGAGCGACAAAAAGCCTGGTTAGCGGATCTTGAATTTGCGGGACTTCAAGAAGCTTATTTTGGCCCTTTGGATGACCTTAATTTCAAGAGTATTGAGGTTATTGGAATTAGTCCTGGCTTATCGCCACTTCAAGAGCCGGTAGCTTCTTTCTTAGCTAAAGCATCAGAATTGAGTATTGATATCTGGGGGGAATTGGAATTCTTTGCTAGAGCCCTTGTTGCATTGGATCGCATGTCACAGGCTGAACAGTCTCAATACAAGCCTACTGTATTGGCCATTACTGGAACAAATGGCAAGACAACCACAACGGCGTTGACAGGGCAGTTGTGTGAGCGTGCTGGTAAGAGAGTTGCTGTAGCTGGCAATATTAGCCCAGCAGCTTTAGATAAGTTGATGTCTTGTTTGGATGAGTCTGGTCAAGTTGCCGACATGCCTGAGATTTGGGTACTCGAGTTATCTAGCTTCCAGTTGGTTTATACAAGCACCTTCAATGCAACAGCTGCGACCGTATTAAACATTACGCAAGATCACTTGGATTGGCATGGTGATATGCAGGCTTACGTTAATGCAAAGGCTAATATCTTTGGACGGGACACTATTTGCATCTTGAATCGCGATGATTCGCTGGTTATGAATTTGCTTACTGACGAACAGAAATCAAATAAATCAGTCATTACTTTTGGTGCTGGCTGTCCTGGCGAGCAGGGTGCTTTTGGAATCGAGCATGATCTACGTGCCGGTGGAATTGATTGGTTGGTCTGGGCTGAAGTAGATGAAGATCTTGAGCCACAACCAAAGCGCCGCCGCAAAGCAGTTGCTGCGGAGGAGGAGCCATTAAGACTAAAGCGTTTGATTCCTGCCGATGCTTTACGGATTCGTGGTCGCCACAATGCTTTGAATGCATTAGCTGCATTGGCTCTGGCACGAGCGGCTGGTTTACCAATGAATATACTTTTACATGGTTTACGTGATTACCATGGCGAGCCTCATCGTGTTCAAAGCGTTTCGATTGTGTCGAATGTTGAATATGTTGATGACAGCAAAGGCACCAACGTAGGAGCAACAGTAGCCGCATTAAATGGTCTAAGCACTAATGAACCTAGTAAGCGGATCTGGTTGATTGCTGGTGGTGAAGGTAAGGGCCAAGACTTTAGTCCTTTACGTGACCCTACATTACGTTTCGTAAAAGGTGTTTTCCTGATTGGCAAAGATGCTCAAATCATTGCTGAAGCTTTGGGTGATTCAGTTTCATGTGTCATGAGCGAGACTCTGCAAAACGCAGTAGCGCAAGCTGCAAAACAAGCTCAGTCAGGCGATATCGTTTTGTTATCACCCGCTTGCGCCAGCTTTGATCAGTTCAGTGATTACGTGGCACGTGCTGAAGCGTTTATTGCTGAAGTTCAAGAATTGGGAATGCAATTCGAAGGAGCTGATGCATGAGTTTGAAGGAAAAATTCTTTCCTGAGAATCGTTTGGGTCTTGGCCGTTTCTGGAATTTTTCCAGAGGCGGAATAGATAATTTCCGCAGCGGCTTGAGAGATGCTGTTTCTGGTGTTGAGCAAACTCGCTCACGCATGATGGACTATGACCAGCTGTTGGTTTGGGCAGTGCTATCTTTAGCGCTCATTGGTTTAGTCATGGTTTATTCAGCTTCCATTACCTTGGCAGATGGTCCTAAATACGCAAATTACAGTAGTAACTTTTTCTTAATTCGCCATTGCATTTCATTAGCAATTGCGATTGGTGTTGCTATTTGGGTATTTAAGATTCCAACTCAGGTATGGGATCGTTATTCTCCAGTAATTTTTGGATTCACTGTCTTGCTGTTAATTGCTGTACTCATTCCTGGCATTGGAAAAGGTGTGAATGGTGCCAAGCGTTGGATTCCATTGGGCCTCCTGAACTTCCAGCCATCTGAATTAATGAAGTTTGCTGCAGTGATATTTGCTGCAAGCTATACAGTTCAACGCCAAGAATATCTCCACTCATTTGTTAAGGGCATGCTACCAATGGGTATTGCGGTTGCCTTGGTTGGTGGCTTGCTGATGGCTGAGCCAGATATGGGCGCACTTGTAGTGATATCGCTCATTGCATTTGGAATTTTATTTTTAGGCGGTATCAACGCTAAATTATTTGGTGGATTATTAGCGGTCGGAATTTTAAGTGCAGTAACAATTATCGCCTTCTCCCCTTTCCGTCAAAAGCGAATTATGGCTTTTATTGATCCTTGGCAAGTCGACAATGCGGCGAATAAAGGCTACCAGTTAACCCATTCTCTGATGGCATTTGGTCGTGGCGAATGGTTCGGATTAGGTCTTGGTGGCAGTGTTGAAAAACTACATTACTTACCTGAGGCGCATACCGATTTCATCATGGCAGTGATTGGTGAAGAGCTCGGATTTGTCGGTGTAGTGGTGATGATTTTCTTGTTCTATTGGATCGTGCGTCGCGCATTCCTTATTGGCCGTACTGCACTGCAATTAGATCGCAGTTTTGCGGGTCTTGCTGCTAAAGGTGTGGCGATATGGATTGGTTGGCAAGCCTTTATCAATATGGGTGTGAACTTAGGTTTGCTTCCTACAAAAGGCTTAACACTCCCACTAGTTAGTTATGGCGGCTCAGGAATCTTGATGAATGCCGTTGCCATAGCAATGCTACTTCGGATTGATTACGAAAACCGAATCTTAATGCGGGGTGGCAAGCTATGACCAAGCCATCCATCTTGATTATGGCTGGTGGCACCGGGGGGCATATTTTCCCAGGGCTAGCTGTTGCTGAATACCTACGAATTTGTGGCTGGAATGTATTTTGGCTTGGCAATCAAGGTGGTATGGAATATCGCTTAGTAAAAGCTTGTGACTTCCCATTTGAGGCAGTGAATTTTGGTGGCTTGCGTGGTAAAGGTATTAAGGCGACATTGATGTTGCCATTTAATCTTGCAAGAGCTTGTATGCAGAGCTGGAATATCATGCGTCGCATCAAGCCAAATGTAGTTTTAGGTATGGGTGGTTACATTACTTTTCCTGGTGGCCTAGTGACAAAGCTTTTGAAGAAGCCGCTAGTTCTGCATGAAGCCAACTCTATTGCAGGAAGTGCTAATCGCGCTTTGGCAAAAATTGCTATGCGTATCTTGACTGGATTTCCAGATACGATGGCTCACGCTGAGTGGGTAGGCAATCCAATTCGTGAAGAATTTGAAACCGTAGGCGCTCCAGCAAAACGTTACGAAGAGCGCATCGGTCCCCTGTCGATTTTGGTTGTGGGTGGAAGTTTGGGTGCCACTGCTTTAAACGAAGTCATTCCAGCAGCCTTGGCATTGATGGATAAAAATGCGCGACCTCATGTAATTCATCAGGCGGGTGACAAACATCTCGCAGATCTTCAGAAGCGATATGCTGACTTAGCTGTGCAAGCGGATGTTCGTCCCTTCATTGACGATATGCCAAGCGCCTATGCTCAAGCGGATCTAGTGATCTGCCGCTCTGGTGCAATGACTGTTTCAGAGATAGCAGCATGTGGTGTGGCATCTTGTTTGATCCCATTTCCATATGCAATTGATGATCATCAGACTGCGAATGCACGATTTTTATCAGATGCAAATGCGGCCATCTTGTTGCCACAACAAGATCTCAATCCACAGGATCTGGCATTCATGATTCAAAATTTTAGCCGCCAAGATTTACAAGTGATGGCTAAGCGTGCTCATGCTTTAGCTAGGCCTCATGCAACTCAGCGTGTGGCTGAAGTATGTGCAGACTGTGCGGGAGTAGGTATATGAAACATATCGTTCAGCAAATCCATTTTGTTGGTATCGGCGGTGCAGGCATGAGCGGTATTGCCGAAGTCTTACTGAATTTGGGATATCAGGTATCTGGATCTGACTTAGCTGAAGGTGCTGTAACGAAGCGCCTAAAAGATTTGGGTGCAGTTATTCACATTGGACATAACCCTAAAAATATTGGTACTGCAGAGGCGGTGGTAATTTCTACTGCAGTTGCGGGCAATAATCCCGAAGTGCTAGCTGCTCGCGCAGCTAAAGTCCCTGTTATTCAACGAGCTGTCATGCTCGGCGAGCTCATGCGCTTAAAGCAGGGTATTGCGATTGCAGGAACTCATGGCAAAACAACAACGACTAGTTTAGTTGCCTCAGTCTTAGCTGAGGGTGGTTTAGATCCAACCTTTGTTATTGGAGGCAAGTTAAATTCTGCAGGTGCTAATGCACGCTTAGGCCAGGGCGACTTTATTGTGGTTGAAGCGGACGAGTCTGATGCCTCTTTCCTGCAATTATTCCCAGCGATGGAAGTTGTCACCAATATTGATGCTGATCATATGGATACATATCAGCATGACATGGCAAGGTTAAAGCAAGCATTTGTCCAATTTATCCAGCGTATGCCTTTTTATGGCGTTGCGGTGCTATGTATTGATGATGCCAACGTTCGCGACATTATTCCTTTTGTATCTCAGCCAGTATTGCGCTATGGCTTATCCGACGATGCTGATATTCGCGCAAGTAATGTACGGGCTGAGGGTACTCGTATGCACTTTACGGTTGAACGTAAAACTGTGCGCCGTCATGGCAACAAGCCAGGTCGTCTTGAGGTGCAATTAAATTTGCCCGGTCTACACAATGTACAAAATGCATTAGCAGCAATTGGTATTGCAACGGAATTGGGTGTTAGCGATGAGGCTATTGTGAAGGCTTTATCTGAATTTAGTGGCGTTGGTCGCCGTTTCCAAAGGTACGGAGAAATTCCTTTGGCCTCTGGCGGAAACTTCACATTGATAGATGATTACGGACACCATCCTGTTGAAATGGCGGCTACTTTATCTGCAGCTCGTGGCGCTTATCCAAACCGTCGTTTGGTATTAGCATTCCAACCCCATCGCTTTACAAGAACTCGTGATTGCTTTGGTGAATTTGTACAAGTGCTCAAAAACTTTGATGCACTCGTATTAACCGAAGTCTATCCAGCTGGTGAGGCAAAGATTCCGGGTGCGGATAGTCAAAGCCTTATGAAAGCTGCACTTACTGCAGATAAGGCTACTACCTCCTCCTTAGATGGTGCAGCCGTGGCCTTTGCGTCAAGCGTTGCAGAAATGCCAGAAAAACTCAGTACTTTATTGCGTGATGGTGATGTCTTAATCACGATGGGTGCTGGCTCGATCTCTGGATTGCCTCATGTATTGGCGGAGACGAAACATGTCTAATCAAAACATGCAAATGCATTCGTGGGGCGAGCGTGTGAAGAGTGACCTCGCTCACCTAGATGTCAAATCATTAGGTCGAGTAGGCGTTTTGCTGGGTGGTCGCTCTGGTGAGCGAGAGATTTCCTTAATGTCAGGTAACGGCGTATTAGAAGCGCTACTCTCGAAAGGGGTTGATGCGCACCCATTTGATCCGGGATTACGTTGTCCAACTGAGTTAGCCCAAGAAAAATTTGACCGTGTGTTTATTTCCTTGCATGGACGCTATGGCGAAGATGGCACTATTCAAGGATTGCTGGAGCTCTTAGGTTTACCTTATACCGGTAGTGGTGTATTGGCATCCGCATTAGCGATCGACAAAATTGCGACCAAGCTTGTCTGGCTTAGCAGCGATCTTTCAACTCCAGAATTTCAAGAGCTTAAAGCCGATAGCGACTGGAATGCAGTAATAAAGCATTTAGGCTTGCCATTAATTGTGAAGCCTGCACATGAGGGCTCATCACTTGGTTTAACTAAAGTGCAAGCGGTTGAAGAATTGCCTGCTGCCTATAATTTGGCCGCTGGCATGGATAAAAAAGTGATTGCAGAGACTTGTATTGTCGGTGACGAGTTGACTTGCCCGCTGGTTGGATTTGGAGCAAATGCTGAAGCCTTGCCTGTAATCAAAATTATTCCACCAGAAGCTAATTACGATTTTCACAATAAGTATTTCTCTGATGAGACTAAATACCTCTGCCCAACTGGGCTTGCACCAGAGGTCAATAAAGCGGTTCAAGAATTAGCATTAGCTGCCTATCGTGCTCTTGGCTGTAGGACTTGGGGTCGTGCTGATGTGATGCTTGATCAAAAAACCGGTAAACCATACCTCTTGGAGATGAATACATCTCCAGGCATGACTTCACACTCTTTGGTTCCAATGGCGGCAAAAGCAGCCGGTGTTGAATATGCCGAACTAGTTCTTTGGGTTATTAGCCAAACCTTGAATAGCAAAGGGGCTACGCAAGCATGAGTCGGATGAGCACCTTCTTAAACGGTTTTGGTGAAGTATTTACTTCATTAGCTTCTCCGCTTTGGAATCATGCAGAGCGTATGCAAAAGCTAAGCCGTTTCTTGCTGCGCTGTTTTGTAGTCATGGTATTTGTTGGAATTTTGGTGTGGTTGAGTCAGCGTCCAGTATTTGCATTACGCCAAGTAGTGATAGAGCCGGTGGCTGGCCAAACGCTCAAGCATATTAATAAACCTGTGGTTAAACAGCAGGTTTTAGAGACTGTCCAGGGTAATTTCTTTAGCGTGAGATTAGAAGATGTGAAGCGTGGATTTGAGTCGATGCCTTGGGTACGTCATGCAAACGTTCGCAGAGTTTGGCCTAACGGATTAATAGTCAGTATTGAAGAACAAAAGCCCTTTGGTACATGGGGCGGGACTGATAGTCATATCTTAATGAATACCCATGGTGAGCTCTTTGCCGGGCGTGTCTCTGATGTGGGAGATGGAATTTCTTTGATTGATTTCTCAGGACCGGAGGATGCAAGTAAAGAAGTGATGCGCTTGTATGAAAGAGCAAATGCTTGGTTTAAGCCTTGGAGTACAGATGTGAAAAGCTTAACTCTCTCTGATCGTTACGCATGGCACGTGAAGCTATCCAATGGCATGAAGGTGGAGTTCGGTCGGGATGAAGAGAATTCAGACAAAACATTAACTGAAGATCGTGTGGCACGTCTTTTTAAGTATTGGCCGCAGGTTCAAGAGAAGTGGGCTAACCGGGTAGATGCAATCGATCTGCGCTATGCAAATGGTTTTGCAGTGCATCTTGCTTCGGCAAGTCTGAAAAAAAATGAAGCAGATGGCAAAAAAGCGAGCAGAAGCAATGAGGAATGAGAATGAGTAAAGACAACCGCGATTTATTGGTCGGATTAGATATTGGAACATCTAAGGTGGTTGCTTTAGTTGCTGAGTTAGCGGCTGATGGCCAATTTAATGTTGTCGGCGTTGGTCAAACTGCATCCAAAGGTTTGAAGAAGGGTGTAGTTGTCAATATTGAAGCTACCGTTCAGTCTATTCAGAAAGCGCTTGAAGAAGCTGAAGTCATGGCTGACCGCCAGATCGTGCAGGTTTTTACTGGTATCGCTGGAAATCACATTGTGAGTTTTAACTCCAGCGGTATGGTAGCAATACGCGATAAAGAAGTTAGCGCTGGCGATGTTGAGCGTGTTTTGGAGACCGCTAAGGCTATCAACATTCCAACAGATCAGCAAATTCTCCATATTCTTGTTCAAGAATTCATTATTGATGGACAGGAAGATGTGCGCGAGCCTATTGGTATGAGCGGCTTGCGCCTGGAAGTGAAAGTACACATCGTTACTGGTGCTGTTAGTGCCGCACAGAATATTGTGAAGTGTGTACGTCGTTGCGGCTTAGAAGTAAACGATCTTATCTTGCAGCCGCTCGCATCTAGTTTGGCCGTTTTAACTGAAGATGAAAAAGAGTTAGGCGTTGTCTTAGTAGATATTGGCGGCGGTACAACCGATATTGCGATTTACTGCCAAGGCTCTATTCGACATACTGCCGTGATTCCGATTGCGGGGGATCAAATAACCAATGACATTGCCATGGCATTACGTACACCAACTATTGATGCGGAAGATCTCAAGATTCAATATGGTATTGCTCGCCAAGATATGGCAGATCCAGCCACCATGATTGATGTCCCAGGCGTTGGTGATCGTGAGCCACGCCCGATGTCAAAGCAAGCTTTAGCTGCCGTAATCGAGCCGCGAGTAGAAGAGTTATTTACCTTAGTTCGAGGCGTTGTACGTGATTCTGGTTATGAAGATATGGTGTCTTCAGGAATCGTACTGACTGGCGGCACCGCTTTGATGCCGGGAATGGTTGAGCTTGCTGAGCAAGTATTTTTGCGTCCAGCGCGTATCGGTACCCCCGAGTACCGCGGACACTTACATGAGGTTTTGCGTAGCCCACGCTTTGCCACCAGCATCGGTTTATTAATGGAAGGTCAGGCGCAGCTATTACGTGGCCGTCGAGTATCTCAATCAGGCGCGTTACAAAGTGTAATTTCGCGCATGAAGGAATGGTTCGCAGGAAATTTTTAAGTTTTTCGTCGTCGTCAATGCAGTACTTATTACCTAGGAGGGTATATGGAATTTGAAATGTTAGATCAAGAAACAGCTGGCAAAACCATTATTAAAGTGGTTGGTGTTGGTGGTGCAGGCGGTAATGCAGTTCAGCACATGATTCGTCGCGGTGTAAGCGGCGTAGAGTTTATTTGCATGAACACCGATGCTGGCGCTTTACAGCGTTCTGAGGCATCTGTGAATTTGCAACTAGGCTCTAGCGGACTCGGTGCTGGAGCAAAACCTGAAATCGGTGCTGCTTCTGCTGAAGAAGCGCGTGCCCGTATTGCAGATACATTGCAAGGTGCACACATGGTGTTTATCACTGCCGGTATGGGCGGTGGCACAGGTACTGGTGCGGCGCCAATCGTTGCCCAAGTTGCTAAAGAAATGGGTATTTTGACAGTTGGTGTCATTAGCAAGCCATTTGATTTTGAGGGCGTCAAGCGTCTCAAGGTTGCAGAAAACGGTGCAGCTGAACTCGAGTCTTACGTGGATTCATTAATCGTAGTTCTCAATGAAAAGCTCTTTGAAGTCATGGGTGAAGATGCGGAGTTCGACAAGGCATTCGCATGTGCTGATGATGTGTTGCATAACGCTGTTTCAGGTATCGCAGAAATTATTAATGTACAAGGTTTGATCAACGTCGACTTTGAAGACGTAAAGACAGTAATGGGCGAACAAGGTAAGGCAATGATGGGAACTGCAACAGTTTCTGGCATGGATCGTGCACGCTTAGCTGCTGAAGCTGCAGTTGCTTCACCATTGCTCGAAGGCGTTGATTTGTCTGGTGCACGTGGTGTATTGGTTAATATTACCGCTAGCCGTTCATTGAAATTGTCTGAGACTCGCGAAGTCATGGCTGCGATTCGTGGCTATGCTGCAGATGATGCTACTGTGATTTTCGGTACTGTTTATGACGAGAGCTTGGGTGATGCATTGCGCGTTACTGTTGTTGCTACTGGTTTAAATAATCCACAAGCACGCCAACATCATCAACCAGAAGTGGTTTGGAGACAAGCTACTGGTACGCATGATGCGATGCCAACAATGGCTGACTTAAATAGCTTTGCTCCAGGAAGTGCTTCAGCAGCCATCAGTAGAGTTAATTTAGATTCGGCTCTGAGCACTAGTGCCGGCTTAGCAATGACGGGCACAGGGAGTGCGCCCTCGGTAGCCGCTCAATCCACCTCTAGTGGTGTTGATTACAGTCAATATGATTTGCCACGTGTATTTCGTAGTTCGCGTGAAGCTACACCTGCCCCTACATTGGGTGCCGATAGCTCTCCGCAGGCAAAAACCATGTTGGATAAAGGGGCTGATTACTACGAAATCCCAGCTTTTTTACGTAAGCAAGCAGACTAAGCCTCTGCTCAATACAATAGATCATGCAGAATGCCAGCGCGGCGCCCCTCCGGACGACGAATCCCGCGCTAGCGTTGGCATACTCATGACAATTATTCCATTGGAGGCTTTATGATCGCAGTCGGACAAAAATTACCAAACGCCACACTTTATGAGTTTTTAGATGAAGCTAGTGAAGGTTGCGCTATTGGACCAAACGCATTTGAAGTTGAAAAACTCACTGCCGGTAAAAAGATAGTGATCTTTGCATTACCTGGTGCATTTACACCAACTTGTTCAGCAAAGCACGTTCCTAGCTATGTTGAGCACTTTGATGCAATCAAAGCAAAAGGCGTTGATGAAATTTGGTGTGTTTCTGTAAATGACCCATTTGTGATGGGTGCCTGGGGCCGAGATCAAAAGGTTGGCAAAAAGATTCGTATGTTGGGTGATGGTAGTGCTGAATTTACGAAGAAACTTGGCCTAGAGTTAGATTTAGTTGCTCGTGGTTTGGGTATTCGTTCAGATCGCTACGCTATGATTGTTGAAGATGGTGTTGTGACAACCTTGGATCGCGAAGCGCCTGGCAAATTTGAAGTAAGTGATGCTGCTTCTATTTTGAAAAAGCTTTAATAAATCATTCCTGAATTTAGATAAACCATGATGAAGCAGCGCACAATCGCCACCCCGATTAAAACCGTGGGGATTGGTTTGCACTCTGGGCGCAAGGTGACTTTGTCAATTAAGCCTGCGCCGGTAAATTCAGGAATTGTATTTGTACGTGTAGATACCCCAGAGCAATCGGTTGTACCGGCCACTGCTCTGGCGGTTTGCGATACCCGTCTGGCCTCAGTGATACAAAAGGATGGCGTGCGTGTTTCCACCGTGGAGCATTTACTTTCAGCTTGTGCAGGCCTAGGACTTGATAATTTATTAATTGAGCTGGATGGCGAAGAAGTTCCTATCATGGATGGCAGCGCAGCTTCATTTTTGTTCCTAATGGAATCAGCCGGTATCGCCGAGCAAGAGGCTTCCAGACAGTTTGTGGTGATTAAAAAACCTGTAGAAGTGAAAGAGGGCGACAAGCTTGCACGCCTAGAACCTTTCTTCGGATTTAAGTTGGATTTCACCATTGACTTTAAGCATCCGGCAGTAGATAAAACTGGTCAACGTTTTGTGGTTGACTTTGCTGAGCATGCTTATCGTAGTGAGATTGGCCGTGCTCGTACTTTTGGCTTTGCTCATGAGGTCGAAGCCTTGCGAGAAATGGGATTGGCACGTGGTGGAAGTTTAGATAACGCGATTGTGCTCGATGAACATCGCATCCTGAATAACGAAGAGTTGCGTTATGAAGATGAGTTTGTCCGCCACAAAATTTTGGATGCCATTGGCGATTTGTATTTGGTTGGTCATCCCATTGTGGGATCCTATGTCGCTGAAAAATCAGGACACGCCTTAAACAACGCTTTATTGCGTAAGCTTTTGGAAGACCCTAGTTCTTATGAAATCAGTAGTTTTTCAGATAATAAGGCTCCTGAAGCCTACTCTAAAGAGAGTCAACCCCTCTTTTTCTAGGTTTATTTGGGTTTGGTTTGAAGTAAGCGTTCAACCGCCTTACGCAAATCAGAATCTGGCGCTAATTTTTCCAATAAGGACTCCCAAGAGGCTCTTGCTACGGCATTAAAACCAGTTGGCTTTTGGCTTGTCTGGCGCCCTTCTTGGGGTTTAATTTCCCAGGTGGGTGGTGCTGGCTTTAGGCGCACCTTAATACTTGTGCAGATCACTCCTTTTTTAGCTAACTCATTGATAAGACTGGGTAAAATTTGCTGCAGGCGGGTGGCAATGCTTGCCCCATTGACTAATAAAAAAAGCTCGTTTTGACCTCCAGAACGCCATCCAACATCAATTTTAGGTGCTAAATTTTCTAAATCCAGCTCGAATAATGCGGCTTTCAGAGCAATTTTGAGCTTGGCTACATTTTCGGTTTTAGCCAGAATTCCGCCCAAGCCCTCCGAATCGCGCAAATACTCTAACCACTCATGGGCGGCTTTGGTGCGAATAGGTTTGGGGGCAAAGTTCATATAAAAAGAGGGTGCGGGTGATAAACTCAAGGTCTTAATTTACTTCAATATCCCATGGTAATCGGTCTTCTTAAAACCCTGGTTGGCAGTCGTAACGACCGCCTCTTAAAACAGTATCGCAAAGTAGTTGCTAAAGTTAGCGCATTCGAGCCTAGCCTGCAAGCTTTGGATGATGCTGCACTACAAGCAAAAACTGCTGAGTTCAAATCACGTTTGGCTGCTGGCGAGTCATTAGATGATATTGCCCCAGAAGCTTTTGCAGTAGTTCGTGAGGCGAGTACACGGGTAATGAAGATGCGCCATTTTGATGCACAGATGATGGGCGGCCTCGCATTACATCAAGGCAAGATTGCTGAAATGGGAACAGGTGAAGGTAAAACCTTAACTGCGACACTCCCAGTGTATTTAAACGCCCTTACTGGCAAAGGTGTTCACGTCATTACGGTAAATGATTACTTGGCTCAGCGAGATGCTGAGTGGATGTCCACACTGTACAACTTCTTGGGCATGAAGGTGGGCGTGAATCTATCGCAAATGGATCACACCACCAAGCAAGAAGCTTACACAGCTGATATCACCTATGGTACGAATAATGAGTTTGGTTTTGATTACCTTCGTGACAATATGGTTCAAGACTTGGGTCAGCGTGTTCAGCGTGGCCTAGCTTATGCGATTGTTGACGAGGTGGACTCTATTCTGATTGATGAGGCGCGTACCCCATTGATCATTTCGGGTCAGGCGGAAGATCACACTGACTTGTATATCAAGATCAATGCATTGCCTACTTACTTAGAACGTCAAATCGGCGAAGAAAAAGCCGATGGTACCGGCGTTGAAAAGCCGGGTGATTACTGGGTTGATGAAAAGTCCCAACAGGTCTATTTGACAGAAAGTGGCCATGACAAAGCCGAGAAAGCATTAGTTGAGCTTGGCGTCTTGAATGACGGCGATTCTTTGTATGCCCCACAAAATATTACTTTGATGCACCATGTGTATGCGGCATTGCGTGCACACACTTTGTATAACCGCGATCAGCAATATGTCGTTCAAAACAATGAAGTCATCATTGTTGATGAGTTCACAGGACGCTTAATGCAGGGTCGTCGTTGGTCTGATGGTTTGCATCAAGCTGTTGAGGCCAAAGAGGGTGTACAGATTCAGAATGAGAATCAAACCCTAGCTACGATCACTTTCCAGAACTACTTCCGTATGTACGGTAAGTTGGCTGGTATGACTGGTACTGCCGATACTGAAGCTTATGAGTTCAAGGAAATCTATAGCCTTGAAACTGTAGTCATTCCACCAAATCGCATCAGCCAGAGAAAAGATCGCCAGGATCAGATTTATAAGACATCGCGTGAGCGTTACGACGCAGTGATCAAGGATATTGAGGATTGTTACAAGCGTGGTCAGCCCGTCTTAGTGGGTACAACCTCGATTGAGAACTCAGAACTCATTGCAGGCTTGTTAGGTCAGCGCCAATTACCGCATCAGGTCTTGAATGCGAAACAACATGCTCGCGAGGCCGAGATCATTGCTCAGGCTGGTAGACCAAAGATGATTACCATTGCTACCAATATGGCGGGCCGTGGAACGGATATTGTTTTGGGTGGCAACGTCGGCAAGCAATCCTCTTTGATTGAAGCAGATGCGGCTCATTCAGATGTAGAAAAAGCAGCCAAAATTAAGACTTTGCAGGACGAATGGCAAAGCTTGCATGATCAAGTGTTAGTTGCTGGTGGTTTGCACATTATTGGTACGGAGCGCCATGAGAGTCGTCGTATCGATAATCAGCTTCGTGGTCGTGCTGGTCGTCAGGGTGACCCAGGCTCTTCCCGCTTTTATCTTTCTTTAGATGATTCACTTTTACGTATTTTTGCTGGAGATCGTCTGCGTGCAGTGATGGATCGTCTCAAAATGCCAGATGGCGAGCCGATTGAAGCAGGCATGGTGACTCGGTCCATTGAGTCTGCTCAACGTAAGGTTGAAGGTCGTAACTTTGATATTCGTAAGCAATTATTGGAATACGACGACGTTGCTAATGATCAGCGTAAAGAAACTTATCGCCTCAGAAATGAGGTTCTCGAAAGTGCCGATGTTGGTGAGTTGATTGCTAATTTGCGTGAAGATGTATTGCGTGGCATTTGCGCTCTATACATTCCTATAGAATCCATGGAAGAGCAGTGGGACTTAGTTGGCTTAGAGAATGCATTGGCCAGTGACTGGGGTTTAACGGTTGACCTGAAAAATTGGGTTGCAAATGCCGCAACTATGGACGATGAGCAAATCGTTGATCGTGTTCTAGCAGTTGCAAAAGAAACTTATGACGCAAAAGTAGAGCTTTCTGGACGCCCATCCTTCGCTGGATTTGAACGCTCTGTTTTGCTTTACAGTTTAGATACTCATTGGCGCGAACATTTGGCAGCTCTGGATCATTTGCGTCAAGGTATCCATTTGCGTGGCTACGCTCAAAAAGATCCAAAACAAGAATACCGCCGCGAAGCATTTGAGCTGTATGGTGAGTTACTGAATGTCATCAAGAATGATGTTGTAAAAAGTATTATGACGGTGCAGATTCGTAGCGCAAGCGAGTTGGATGAGGCCGCTGAGTCAATGAATGAAGATCTAGCGAAACTCTCGGACGTGCAATATCAGCATGCTGATGCGGATCTAGAGGTCTCTCGCTCAACTGGCGACCGTGGTGCAGCAGCTGAAATTGCTCCTGTAACTGTGCGCTCTGGTCCTAAGGTGGGTCGTAACGATCCCTGTACCTGCGGCAGCGGTAAGAAGTATAAGAACTGCTGCGGAGCACTTGCCTAAGTAGCCCCTAAATTTTTTAGTAATGAATTTGAATGGGGGCCTTGGCCTCCATTTTTTGTTTTCGGCTCAATAGCTAGGGCTTTCCCTAGCTATCAAGATATTCTAAGATCGCTCAAGATATTCTCTTATATGCAAGAAATTGCAGTTATGAGTAAAAGGAGTGAGTATGCAAAAGTCCCTGCACATCAATGCAGATAAATGCACAGGTTGTCTTCAGTGTGAAATGGCTTGCAGTTATGAACACTACGGCGTGTTCAACACTTCTAAGTCTCGAATCAAAGTATTTGAATTTCACGATACTGGGAAGAAGGTTCCTTATACCTGTACCCAGTGCTCTGAGGCTTGGTGTCTTCAGGCTTGTCCTGTGGATGCGATTAGTTTAGACATCATTACTGGAGCAAAAGTTGTTTCTGATGACACCTGTGTGGGCTGTAAGGTTTGTACGATTTCTTGCCCATTTGGAACAATTAACTATGTTCAAGACACTGGTAAGGTCCAGAAGTGCGACTTGTGCGGTGGTGACCCAGCATGCGCAACTGCTTGCCCAACTCAAGCGATTACTTATGTGGATGCCGATTGGACGGGTTTAGACAAAATGCGCGAGTGGGCAGACAAGCTCGGCAATCAAAATAGCTCCAACTAAAAAATATAGGAAAACGATCATGTCATGGGCTGGAAAACTACTACGCGTTAATTTAACTGCAGGCACTTGCATCTCCGAGCCAATCAATATGAAATGGGCGAAAGAATATTTGGGCTCACGGGGATTGGCTTCGAAGTATTTGGTTGAAGAGTTGGATCCTAAAGTTGATCCACTATCTGCTGAAAATAAAATGATATGGGCAACTGGCCCGTTAACTGGGACTATGGCATCAACCGGTGGTCGCTATACCGTGGTGACTAAGGGTCCACTGACTGGCGCCATTGCTTGCTCTAACTCTGGTGGGTATTGGGGTGCAGAGCTGAAGATGGCTGGCTGGGATATGGTGATTGTTGAGGGTAAGTCACCAAAGCCGGTCTACCTATATATCGAGAATGACAAAGCAGAGTTAATCGATGCCTCCGGGCTGTGGGGAAAAACTGTTTGGGAAACAGAGCCCGCAATTAAGACTAAACATCAAGACCCACAAATTAGGGTGTCTTGTATTGGTCGTGCCGGTGAAAATGAAGTGCTCTACGCAGCAATTGTTAATGATCTACACCGGGCTGCTGGACGCTCTGGTGTAGGTGCGGTAATGGGCAGCAAGAACTTAAAAGCAGTTGCGGTTCGGGGTACAAAGGGTGTCGGTAATATTAAGAATCCTAAGGCCTTTATGGAGGCGACACGAGCTGGTAAAGCAGTGCTGGCTGGTAATGCCGTGACTGGTGAGGGTTTACCTACCTACGGCACACAAGTACTAATGAATGTGATTAATGAGGTCGGCGCATTGCCTACCCGCAATCACCAGGATGTTCAGTTTGATGGGGCTAAAGATATTTCTGCTGAAGCAATGGCGACACCACGTGCGTCCGATGGGAAAGCACATTTAGTCACCAATCAAGCCTGTTTTGCTTGCACGATTGCATGTGGCCGCATTTCAAAAATTGATGACACGCATTTCTCAATTGAAAATAAACCGCAATACATGAATGCTTCGGGTGGCTTGGAGTATGAGGCCGCTTGGGCTTTAGGCGCGGCAAATGGTGTAAATGATTTAGAGGCTTTGCAGTTTGCCAACATGTTGTGCAATGAGGATGGTTTTGATCCCATTTCTTTTGGCGCAACCGTGGGTGCTGTGATGGAAATGTATGAGATGGGCGTCCTAACTAAAGAGCAGCTTGGTATTGAGGCACCATTTGGTTCTGCTAAAGCGCTATGTTACTTCGCAGAAATTACTGCAAATGGTGTTGGCTTTGGAAAAGAACTTGGACTCGGCTCTGCACGCTTGACCAAAAAATACGGGCAGCCTGATCTCTCTATGAGCGTAAAGGGTCAAGAATTTCCTGCATATGATGGACGCGTGATTCAGGGTATTGGCTTGGCGTATGCAACCTCAAACCGAGGCGCATGTCACTTGCGCGGTTACACCATTGCCTCCGAGGTTTTAGGTATTCCAGTGAAGACTGAACCGGCAGATACGCAAGGCAAGCCAGAGTTAGTGAAAGCATTCCAGGATGCAACTGCTGCTTTTGATTCGGCAGGTATTTGTATTTTTACCAGCTTCGCTTGGACGCTTGCTGATGTGGCGCCACAGTTACAAGCTGCATGTGGTGATGAGTTTACAGTTGAGAACTTGACCACGATTGGTGAGCGTATTTGGAATATGGAGCGCGACTTTAACAACCGTGCTGGCTTCACCAGTAAAGATGATAAATTGCCGAAACGCTTAATGACTGAGGCCGCGAAGAGTGGTCCAGGCAAAGGCTCCGTGAGTGGTTTGGATAAGATGCTTCCTGAGTATTACAAGATCCGCGGCTGGGATCCTGAGGGTCGTCCAAGTGCAGAAACGCTTAAGCGTCTTGGTCTTTAAGATTCTTTAGATGAAGCACGTTATTTTAGGTAATGGTCCTGCGGGGGTGATTGCTGCGGAGACTATTCGCAAGCGCGCACCTTCTGATCAAATTGTCATGATTGGTTCTGAAGATGTACCGCCCTATTCACGGATGGCGATTCCTTATTTATTAATGGGAAACATCCAAGAACCGGGAACTTACTTACGTAAAGATCCTCAACATTTTGATAGTTTAAGGATTGATCAGATACATGGACGCGCAGATTCCGTAGATTGCAAGGCAAAAGAGTTGCATCTAACAGGGGGTGCTCGAGTCTCTTTCGATAAGCTCCTGATTGCAACAGGCTCCGTCCCTGTACAGCCGCCTATTCCAGGCATTCAACTGCCAGGAGTCCACTCCTGTTGGACCATGGAGGATGCTCGGTGTATTGCATCGCTAGCTAAGTCAGGAGCCCGCGTGCTACAGATGGGCGCTGGTTTTATTGGCTGCATAATTTTGGAAGCCTTAGCTAGTCGAAATGTGAAGCTGACAGTGGTGGAGATGGGCGACCGTATGGTACCTCGGATGATGACAGAGCTTGCTGGTGGCATGATTAAAGAGTGGGTTCAGTCTAAAGGCATTGAGGTATATACCGAGACCCGAGTAGAAGAAATCACTTCATCCGGGTCCGCTCTTAACGTTAAGCTTTCGAATGGCAAAGTCCTTGAGGTAGATCTTGTAATTTCCGCAACGGGAGTGAAGCCAAATATTGAATGCCTTAAAAATTCAGAACTCAAGCTTGATGCTGGCGTTCTAGTAAATGAGCATATGCAAACATCACATCCTGATATTTATGCTGCAGGTGATGTTGCCGAGGGTATTGATTTTTCAACTGGGCATCGGATTGTAAATGCAATTCAGCCTAATGCAGCAGATCAAGCGCGAATCGCAGGTATTGCGATGACTGGTGGAGGCGCCCAAAGTCTTGGAGCATTACAAATTAACGTACTAGATACGCTAGGATTGATTTCATCCTCGTTTGGATTATGGTCTGGTGTAAAAGATGGTGATCACGTTGAAATTGTTGATCGAGATCATTTTAAGTATCTCCGTTTAGAGTTCTTAGGCGATGTTTTGATTGGTGCTACTTGTGTAGGGAGCACTGACCACATAGGGGTGTTGCGAGGCCTCATTCAATCTAAGGTCCGACTTGGTGAATGGAAGTCCCATTTATTGCGCGACCCCACGCAAGCAATGGAAGCTTACTTAGCAAAAGGACAGGCACAATCCGCCTGGATGAATTAAGCTCTACCCATGCAAATTACTTTGAAGTTGTTTGCCAGTTTGGCAAGTTATCTACCGCCCTCCAAAAAGAATGGGATCGAGGCGGATATCATGGTTCCCGAAGGAAGTACTATTGGTGACATGATTGAGTTTTACAAAATACCCAGTAAATCAGCCCACTTGGTGATGGTTAATGGAGTTTATGTAAATCCAGACCAACGCCTTTCTTATGTTCTCAAGGAAAAAGATGCCTTAGCTATTTGTCCTCCAGTTGCGGGTGGCTAATACATTGTCTGGCAGTGTTGCTGTTGAGGTCATACGTGAAATGGGCTGCACCCCAGAGGATTTAATGCGCTGGCTAGCTAAAGCTCTAGGGGATCTATATCAATCAACTTCGCTTGTGATTGATGATCGTGAGCTTCTTCATGGCATGCCTCCTCGGATTTTGCTGCAGGGGGCCACTCTAAAAAGTCGCAAAATTGCCCTTTTAAGCATTCCGGTGCTAAAGCTTCGAATAACATTCGATCAATCGTTTTCTGTTCGGCAGATTGAGTCCATTTTGGGTCGCTTTGATCTTTATACTCGGAGAGGTGGCGGATAATACCTTTCCTTTGAATATTCTTTGTTTTAAATGCTGATATGACAGTTAACTTACCACTTCCCCAAAAAGACCAACTCAGGCCTGTTAAAGGTTTTCAGATGGGCATCGCTGAAGCTGGGATCAAAAAAGCCAATCGTAAGGATTTATTGGTAATGACCTTGGTCCCTGGCTCACAAGTTGCTGGTGTTTTTACTTTAAATCGTTTTTGCGCTGCACCTGTTCAGGTTTGCCGAGAGCATTTGGCTTTGGATGGCGCTAAAGGCGAGATTCGGGCTTTGGTGGTGAATACGGGTAATGCCAATGCGGGAACGGGTGAACGAGGTATGAAGGATGCCTTGGGAACTTGCGCCGAGTTGGCAAAAGAGCTCAAGCTCAACTCAGAACAAATTCTGCCGTTTTCAACCGGTGTGATTCTAGAGCCACTTCCAATTGATAAATTGATTTCTGCTTTACCTAAAGCAGTCACTAATCTAGGCGAAGACCATTGGTTTGATGCTGCAGAAGCAATCATGACAACAGATACGCAGCCTAAAGCTACATCTATGACGGTAGAAACTCCTGCGGGACTTGTGACTATCACCGGTATTTGCAAGGGCGCAGGAATGATTCACCCGAATATGGCAACCATGTTGGGATTCATTGCAACTGATGTGGGTTTTGCGCCAGGACTGCTTACGGCTCTGACCCAAGAAATTGCTGATCAATCATTTAATGCAATTACGATTGATGGCGATACATCTACTAATGATTCATTCATCATCATGGCAACTGGTCAATCATCTGTGCAGATTCAATCAAGGAGTGAGATTAGTTATGATTTAGTTCGGACCGCATTAATTGATCTTGCACGTAAGCTTGCTCAAATGATTGTGAGGGATGGTGAGGGTGCAACAAAATTTATTACGATTGATGTACAAGGCGGCAAGACTGAAGATGAGTGTCGTTTAGTTGCAGAGGCTATCGCCCACTCACCTTTGGTAAAGACTGCCTTCTTCGCTAGCGATCCTAACTTAGGCCGTATCCTGGCTGCGATTGGCTATGCTGGCATTACAGATCTTGACGTTAACCAAGTGCAAATGTGGCTTGGGGACGTGTGGGTTGCCAAGAATGGTGGCCGCAATCCTGATTATCAAGAGGCTGATGGTCAAAGAGTGATGCAGGCTCCAGAAATTACCATCAAGATTAATCTAGGTCGCGGGTCAGCGCAGCAAATAATGTGGACCTGTGACTTATCGCATGACTACGTTTCCATTAATGCTGATTACCGTTCATAGGAACTCATGACATGAATGAAAAATTAGAGCAACTCCTAAGTCATCTTGAGACGTTTCTGCCTAAAGTATTGACTGAGGAGCAATGGCAATCTTCAACTGCTTTTAGATGGCGTCGTCGAGATAGCATCTTTGGGAGCATTGGATTTTTGCAGCCAGTAAAGCATGTTGCCGATATTACCTTTGATGATCTTAAAAATATTGATCGTCAACGTGATGCCATTCGTGACAATACGAAAAACTTTATTCAAAAAAAACCAGCAAACAATATTTTGTTAACAGGCGCTCGTGGCACAGGAAAATCCTCCCTCATCAAAGCTAGCCTACATGAGTTTGCTAGCCAAGGCTTGCGCTTAGTTGAAGTTGAAAAAGAGCATCTAGCTGATTTGGCTGATATTACAGATTTATTGGCTGATCGCCCAGAGCGTTTTATTGTTTTTTGTGACGATCTCTCATTTGAAGATGGTGAGTCTGGCTATAAAGCTATGAAGTCTGCTTTGGACGGATCGATATCAGCTCAAGTAGACAATATTTTGATTTATGCCACTTCTAATCGACGTCACCTCTTGCCTGAATACATGAAAGACAACGAGGGTTATGTTCATGGCGATGATGGAGAAATTCATCCGGGTGAGGTAGTGGAGGAAAAAATTTCGCTTTCAGAACGTTTTGGCTTGTGGCTTTCTTTCTATCCACCAAAACAAGATGAGTATCTAGAAATCGTTGCTCATTGGTTGCGCCATTTCGGTTTGAGTGATGCACAGATTGAGAACGCCAGAGCTGAGGCATTAGTTTGGGCCTTAGAGCGTGGCTCACGTTCTGGTCGCGTAGCTTGGCAGTTCGCTAAGCACTGGGCGGGCTCGCATGCTGCTTAATCATTTTCATGAGTGACTCTAATCGCCCTGTGACTGAAGTTGCCGCTGGAATTCTGTTGGATGCAGAAGGACGCTATCTTTTGGGCCAGCGCCCTGAGGGTAAGCCATATGCTGGCTACTGGGAAGTACCGGGCGGAAAAATTGAAGCTGGTGAATCTGTATTCGCTGCATTGAAACGTGAATTGCAAGAAGAGCTTGGAATCGATATTGAGTCCAGCGAGGAGCTAGTTGTCTTAGAGCATGACTATCCACATGCTTATGTACGCTTGCATGTCAGCATCATTCGAAAATGGACTGGATTACCTAAAGGCTGTGAGGGTCAGGCGCTCTCTTGGCAATTGCTCGGAGATGCGCTTCCGACTGTAGAGCCTTTATTGCCGGCTGCATGGCCCATGCTGGAAAAGCTCAAACAGCTAAAGATTTAAAGCTGGCAGAGGGTGAGTCTAAAAGGCACATCCTCATTGATAGTTTGCGGCTTTTTATCCTGATCAACCTTCAGAAAGCGAATTGATAGTAGGTATTTATTAGCACTAATTTCTGAGAAGAGGGTGTCATCCTCAACAGCAATGCGCATCAATTGATATACCTTGCCTGATGGTGCTTGTTGGTAAGCGCCGTGATGTGCTAGCACGTCTTTAGCTTCGCCAGATTGGCGCAGTAATCTTAAGAAAATTTGGCAAGCTTCATGCCATGGCAAAAGCGGCGTAACATATTTTTCTAGCAACTCTCTGCGCTGGGTTGAGGAAGTATTTTTCCAAGCATGATAGCTTGGTAAATCAATCGGACTTGTTCCACCAGGAATAATTAGCCGTGTCCGAATAGCATTAAGCCACTCACTCTCGGTAATTGCAGCATTAGGCTTACCTACAGACTGATTAATATTTTGCGCAGCTTTGTCAATTTCAGAAAGCGTTTGTGTAAGCGCTTCTTGATCTACCTTTTGGGAGGACTTTAAGCCATTTAAGGCAT
>CANGWT010000008.1 GCA_947457745.1 Burkholderiaceae bacterium
CTTCAAATGATTGATTCTGAATAATCATGTCCACATCAATATTGGCATCCGCAATCGGACCCAAGATTTGATAGGCGATACCCGGGCGATCAGGAACTCCTAGAACGGTAATTTTTGCTTCATCACGCGCAAAGGCGATGCCGGAAATAACTGCGGCTTCCATAGTACTGTCCTCTTCAAATGTTATCAAGGTGCCCGAACTCATCTCAAGATCTAGGGGCATCAACGGATCTGTCAGTGAAGACAGAACACGGGTTTTAACTTTGTACTTACCAGCAAACTCAACTGAACGAATCTGCAATACCTTTGACCCTAGGCTTGCCATCTCTAGCATCTCTTCAAAAGTAATTTTGTCCAGACGACGTGCATCCTCACAAACGCGCGGATCGGTTGTATAGACACCATCCACATCAGTGTAGATCAAGCACTCATCTGCCTTCAATGCTGCAGCCATCGCAACTGCCGATGTATCAGAACCTCCACGACCTAGGGTGGTGATATTACCGTCTGGATCAACACCCTGAAAACCAGTCACTACTACGGCACGCCCTGCATTGAGATCAGCAAGGATTTTCTTGTCATCAATACTCTTAATGCGTGCTTTGGTAAATGAGGAGTCCGTATGGACTGTCACTTGCCAACCGGCATAGCTGACTGCATCAACACCTTCACGCAGCAACGCCAATGCCAGTAAGCCAGAGCTGACTTGCTCGCCAGTGGAGGCAATTTGATCAAGCTCGCGCGGATTTGCATCGGGGTTGATATCTTTTGCCAAGCCCAGCAAACGATTAGTTTCGCCAGACATGGCTGAAGGCACCACAACTACCTGGTGACCTGCACGCATCCACTTGGCAACGCGTTTGGCGACATTCTGGATGCGCTCAACCGAGCCCATTGAGGTGCCACCATACTTATGAACGATAAGAGCCATAAAAACCGTTGTATTGTCTATTTACAGGGAATTGCATTCCCTAGGGTCTAAAAGGGGCTTATTTTACAGGGTTTTATGCTTTGCTATGGCTTCTCAAGCCATACAGGGAGCACTCGCTTGCCAATAGAGACCAGATGAGGGTAGCTCACCCCCACCCCAGCAACGGCGACGAGTTGATCGTTGATATAAAGCAGTGGGGCCTGTCGCTCCCAAGGTGGCGTATCCGATTCCTGAAAGAGGTTCTTGAGCGTTTTGCGCGGGGTATTGGGCTTGATCTGAAGCTTTTCTGCCCCCTGACGCAGCCTTTCCTCAATCAGGCCTTGCTCTTGAGCTTTATTGACCCAATCAACAGGCATGCCAAGCAACTTGCTTCGTGCGGGCACATTTTGGAAAACCCACCGCCCTGCCTTGCAATGAGTTATCTGCAAGACGCTGCGCCACAAATAAATACTCGCCTCATCATGCTGCCACTCCAAGTTGGAGCCTGGTTTCACGGCCTTCAGATCTTTCCACCAAGACTCAAGACGTTCCTGGGTTGGCATTGCCAAATCATTTAACTTCAACCAATAACGCATGACATTATTCGCAGCGGGTTGATCTGTCTTGGCAAGGGCTAAGAGAGGCGCTAGTTTTACCTTATGACCTTGAAGAATATCTATCCCGTCTTGCTTAGCCAAGCGATCAAGCAATACTTGGGATTGAGCTAGTAAAGAAGCACTGCGAGCCAAGTTGGCAATTGCACCAGGCTGAATTTTCTCTAGCTTCGGAATAATGTCTTTACGAATAGCGTTACGGCGATAGCGTGTATTTTGATTGCTAGGATCTTCCACCCATTTGAGTTTATGTTTCTTAGCATAGACCTCTAACTCTGCTCTGGTTTGATTAAGTAATGGACGCCAGAGTGTAATTGGGTCGCCCTGGCTTACGTTGGCACGGTGGAGTGGCATACCAGACAGTCCCGCTACGCCAGAGCCGCGTAGGAGCTGCAAGAGCACAGTTTCAGCTTGGTCATTTTGATGATGCGCAAGTAGCAAATCCTCAATGCCATGCTCAATACATAAATCAGTCAAGGCATCATAGCGCTCTGCCCTTGCTCGGGCTTCAATATTGCCCTGAGATGGATCAGCAAAATGCAGCAGACGGAAATCAAAATGTACTTGGTATTTTTTGGCTAACTGCTCACAAAACTCCAACCATTGATCGGCAGGCTTTTGCAATCCGTGATGAATATGAAACACCCAAACCTCGGTTGCGCCATTAGAATTTGCTTTGACTGCTTTACAAACAGTATCGAGCAACACAACGGAATCAAGCCCACCGCTTAAGGCTAGCCCAATACGCTTGGCTGCTGGTGAAGCGGCCTTAAGACTTGACTTCGATTTCCTTGAACTTGCCATAGCTCATCAAGCGTTCATGGCGACGCTCTAGAAGCGCATCCACTTTCATCCCATCGAAAGTCTTCAGTGACTCAGCCAGAGCTTTGCGCATATTGCTCATCATCGTGTCGTAATCACGATGTGCACCACCAGTAGGCTCAGCGACGATCTTATCGATCAAACCAATGGCTTTTAAACGTTGCGCAGTCAAGCCCAATTGCTCAGCAGCTTCAGGTGCTTTATCAGCAGTCTTCCAAAGAATAGATGCGCAGCCTTCAGGAGAAATCACCGAGTAAGTTGAGTTTTGCAACATTAACACCACATCACCCATCGCGATAGCCAATGCACCACCGGAACCACCCTCACCAATAATGGTAGAGATGATCGGCACTTCTAATTCCGCCTGAACATACAGATTGTGACCAATCGCCTCTGATTGGTTACGCTCTTCTGCATCAATCCCAGGAAATGCACCCGGCGTATCAACAAAGGTAAACACTGGCAATTTAAATTTTTCTGCCAAGCGCATGACGCGCTTTGCTTTTCGATAACCCTCGGGGCGACTCATGCCAAAGTTTCTTAGGGCACGTTCTTTAGTATCACGACCTTTTTGGTGGCCAATAACCATGCAAGGCTGATTCTGAAAACGAGCTAGGCCAGTAATGATAGATTGGTCGTCTGCAAAATTACGATCGCCATGAAGCTCATGAAAATCAGTAAACAATGCGCCAACGTAATCTAATGTGTAGGGACGCTGAGGATGACGCGCAACTTGGGAAACTTGCCATGGACTTAAATTAGCATAGACATCTTTAGTAAGTTGTTGACTTTTTTCAGTCAATGTTTTTATCTCATCAGAAATGTCTACTGATGATTCATCTTGTACAAATTGCAGCTCTTCAATCTTTGACTCTAGTTCGGCGATTGACTGCTCAAAATCCAGGAAAGTCGTTTTCATAGGCAGATTTTAATATTCAACGGGCTTGGGGTCGATACTTCTCCACATATACCAAGTGGCTACCGTACGCCAGGGAGCCCAATTTGCAGCCACTTCACGCGCTTCATGCCTGCTCACAGGCTCTCCACTGAAGTAATTGAGAGAAATAGCCTTAATCAGTCCAGCATCGTCTAAAGGGAGGATATTGGGCCTAACCATGTTAAAAATCAGGAACATTTCCGCTGTCCAGCAACCAATTCCCCGAATACCACACAATTCTTTGATGATGGCCTCGTCTTCCATACCTTTCCACTGATTGGCATGTAAACGACCAGAATCAAAGTGTTCAGCCAAATCGCGGATGTATTCCACCTTACGGCCCGATAACCCCGCTGTGCGCAAATCTTCAATACTTAGGGCAAGAATATTTTTTGGATTTACCTTGTTTTTAGATGCTAATAAAACCTTATTCCAGACAGACTGAGCGGCAGCAACAGAAATTTGCTGGCCAACAATAGCTCTTGCTAGTGTATTAAATGCATCACCACGGGTCCGCAAAAAAACTGAGCCATATTTTGGAATTATTTTTTTTAAAATACGATCATGCTTCATCAGATCAGCACAAGCCTCCTCCCAATAATCGGGGGCAACTTCCTCAATAATGACTTGTTGTGAGACTTTACTCAAAATAAATATTCTTCAGTTAACTTTTGCGCCATTCGGTAATACCACCAGGTTTATCTTCTAATACTACGCCCTGGTCTAATAAAGTCTTGCGAATTAAATCAGCCTTAACAAAATCTTTAGCTAGCTTTGCAGCGACTCTTGCCGCAATCTGCTCTTCAATCGCAGCAGCAGATAAGCCAGCATCACCACCTCGGGATCCTTCTTGTAAAAATACTACCGGGTCACGTTGTAAGAAATTGAGATCTCCAGCCAAGCTTCTAAGAAGGTCGGCCAACTGAACCTTCTCATCGCCCTGCGCACGATTAACCTCAGTGGCTAAATCAAACAAAACTGCTATCGCCTCAGGTGTATTAAAGTCATCATTCATTGCCTCAGCAAAGCGTTGAGCCCATGGTGAACAGGGGTCTACAGGTTTATTACTAAATGTAACCTGGGCTAAAGCAGTGTAAAGACGAACTAGTCCAGCGCGAGCCTCTTCGAGTTGTGCATCGCTATAGTTAATCGGGCTGCGATAGTGGGCGCGCAACATAAAGAAACGCAAGACCTCGGGGTCGAAGCTCTTTAGAACGTCACGGATTAAGAAAAAATTACCCAATGACTTAGACATCTTTTCTTCATTTACCCGAATATGCCCGTTATGCATCCAGTAGTTTACAAAAGGCTCATCGCTAGCTTGGCGATCTTGACCGTAGAGAGCCCCCTCGCTCTGAGCAATTTCATTCTCATGGTGAGGAAACTGCAAATCTGCACCACCACCATGAATGTCAAAATGCTCACCTAACAAATCACATGACATGGCAGAGCATTCAATATGCCATCCAGGGCGGCCCTCACCCCAAGGGGATTTCCAACGCGTATCCGCAGGCTCCTCTGGTTTGGCGCTCTTCCATAAAACAAAATCCAATGGATCTCGCTTACCACCACCAACAGCGACACGCTCACCAGCATTTAATTCATCTAAAGATTTTCCGGAAAGGCGGCCGTATTCTGGAAACAAACGGACGGCAAAATTGACATCGCCATCCTCACCTTGGTAGGCCAATTCTTTTTCAATCAAACGGCCAATAATGCCCTGCATTTGCGCTATGTAATCAGTTGCACAAGGCTCATGATCGGGATGCATCAAACCTAATTCATCTGAGTCAGCATGCATCGCATCGATAAAACGCTGAGTCAAAGCAGAAATGGGCTCGCCATTCTCAATCGCACGATTAATGATCTTGTCATCAATATCGGTGATATTACGGACATAAACAACCTCATAGCCACCAGCACGCAACCAGCGCACGACCATATCAAACACGATCATCACCCGGGCATGGCCTATATGGCAAAAGTCATAGACTGTCATTCCACAGACATAGAGTTTCACCTTGCCCGGCTCGATGGGTTTAAAGGCCTGCTTTGAGCGAGTGAGAGTGTTATAGATTTGAAGCATAGAGGTTATAAAGGAGGGCAAGTAGCGCCAATTTGTTAGACTGAGCGCTGAGTATATCGAATGAGCCCGTTTTTGACCGTCACTTCCATTATGTTTACTGCCCTACCGAAACCGTATCGCGCCCATTTCAAAGCCCTTTTAGCCGTATTTAGTGTTTTTTTACTAAATGCCTGCACCACTCCGTCTCAAGATAGGACTGAGGCAAGTCTAAGGGAGTTAGGCTCTCGAGAAGAGCTAGGCGCAAAACCGTATCTTGGTGGCTACAGTCCAACTGAACCACCTAGGCTGTCAGCTGATGCGGGGTATGACCCTTTAAATCCCGAGCTTTCGGATACGGTTGCAGTGCCTTTTCTGTCCTTTTTGATCATTGAACCAGATCCAATCACTAAAAATGCTGTGCCACCTGATGTAGAGAGATTGATCAAGGCGAGAAAATACCAAGATGCAATCAATCTCATCGGTAATCAGATACAAATCAACCCAAGAAATGTACAGCTTCGATTTGTCAAAGCACGCCTGCAATTAGAAATGCGTCAATGGGATGCTGCAAAAAAAACTTTAACTGAAATTACTCAACAGTTTCCGGAGTTACCAGAGCCGTATAACAATCTAGCAGCCCTGGCAGCAAATCAGGGTAATTGGATCGAGGCCAGAGACTATTTGGAGCTTGCGTTAAAGCTACGGCCTAGCTATGCGATTGCTTCAGCCAACTTAGGCGAGATTTATATCCGACTCGGGGCAGAAGCTTATACAAACGCAGCCAAAGGTGCCCAGCTCAATCCGCGCCAATACACTAATCGCGCGAAAGCTTTACTAGATATTTTGAAGCCGCCCAAAAAATCAAGGGCGGTTATCAATAACCCCAATCCACCCACAACTTCCTCTGAAAGCAAAACAAACTATGGCGAAAGTTCTCCTAAAAACCAATAAGGGTGATATCACCCTAACGCTTGATGCCGCTAAAGCACCAAAGACCGTTGCCAATTTCTTACAGTATGTTGAGAGTGGTCACTACGACGGTACGATTTTTCATCGCGTCATTGATAACTTTATGATCCAAGGTGGCGGCATGAGCTCTGGCCTAAAAGAAAAAAAATCTGGCGCCCAAATTGAGAATGAAGCAAACAACGGCCTCAAGAACGAACGTGGCACAGTGGCCATGGCTCGCACTAGCGACCCTCACTCTGCGACAGCGCAATTTTTCATTAACGTCAATGACAACGACTTCTTAAACCACACCGCTCCTAATGCTCAAGGTTGGGGTTACGCTGTTTTTGGCAAAGTCACCGATGGTCTTGATGTGGTTGATGCCATTCGTAAAGTCAAAACAGGTAATACCGGCTTTCATCAAGATGTTCCTGCAGAAGACGTGCTAATTGAAAAGGCAAGCGTTCTCGAGGAATGATTCCGCAATACGCGAGCGCGCTACTCATTTCTGATTTACATCTCACGCCGTCAATGCCCTTGACGGCTCAGCGCTTCTTTGATTTTTGTGAAAAAGAGGCTCCTAAGGTTGAGACTGTATTAATCTTGGGAGATCTATTTGAGTATTGGGTTGGCGATGATGCTGCTCTACATTCACCTTTTCAACAAGAGGTAAAAAATGCGCTCGCAACACTGTCTACCAAAGTGAAAACCTATTACCTTCATGGTAATCGGGACTTCTTGGTTGGCAAGCATTTTTTAAGTAAAACAGGTATGACCCTCATGCCTGATCCTAGCAAGATCAATATCGCAGGCTCTGAATATATTCTCTGTCACGGCGACTCACTTTGCACGGCAGATATTGGCTATCAAGTTTTCCGTAGCTGGGTTCGTAAACCCTGGATCCAAAAACTATTCTTGAGAATGCCTTTGAACTGGCGTCGCTCTATTGCAAATCGCCTGCGCAGTAATAGCGGGATGCAATATCAACAGTCAATCCAATCATCTATTGAGGGTGTGCAAGCCAAAACGGATGTCACCTTGGCGGCATGTGCGGCAGTTCTAAAAGATCAGAATGGAAATCAATTGATTCACGGGCATACACACCTACCAAGACGACATCAAGAGCACCTGCAAGGCCAGGAATGGCAACGCTGGGTCTTATCAGATTGGGATTTAGATCATCCCGAAAGTGGGCGACCACGCGCCAGCGCCCTACTGATTGATCAAGATGGCGTTCGTTACAACGACCTGATCAAAGCTTAATACTGCCGCCTATTTAACAGGTGGAATATTTAGATAAGCACTGTACCATCTGAGCAAAGATGCGTGGATTTGCACACATCACTTCTCCGCTTTGCAGGAAGCCTTCTTCGCCGCGGTAGTTGCCAATAAGTCCACCGGCTTCGGTAATCAACAGAGCACCTGCGGCCATATCCCATGGTTTAAGATCGCTCTCAAAAAATCCATCGTAACGACCAGCAGCAACATAGGCTAAATCTAGAGATGCAGCACCAGGACGACGAAGACCGGCACATTGGCGCGACATGTCTGCAAAGATTTTTAAATACTTTTCCAGATCTTGATCATCGCGATAAGGAAAACCGGTCCCCAACAAAGAATTGGCTAAACGATCTTGTGAGGCAACGCGTAAACGCCGACGGTCTAAGTATGCACCTGCACCACGCGTAGCAGTAAATAATTCATCCCGAGTCGGGTCATACACCACTGCTTGTTGGGTTACCCCGTTTACAGATAATGCAATGGAAACTGCATATTGCGGGAAACCATGAATAAAGTTGGTTGTGCCATCGAGCGGATCAATGATCCACACATTTTCAGCATCCGCGTTTTGGGCGCCAGTTTCTTCTGCCAAGAAACCGTGCGAAGGATAGGCTTCGCTGAGTGTTTCAATAATGGCTGCTTCAGCCTGTCTGTCCACCTCAGTTACGAAATCATTATGTTGTTTGCGGTCAACCTGAAGTCGCTCTAAATTCAGCGAGGCTCTATTAATCACGGTTCCGGCACGACGGGCAGCCTTAACGGCCACATTTAACATGGGATGCATAGTATTGATGGACAAATTAAATAAGAACAAGCTCACTAGATTGCAAACTGCGGGACAATAAGGAGCTAACACTCTGATTCTAAACGATTGCTACATTGAACAACCAAGCCACTAGAGAATTCCTGTTGATATGAATGCCTCACAAGCACAGTTACTGCGTTGGGTTTTAGTTGAAACCAGTCACCCAGGAAACGTAGGGTCTGCGGCGCGTGCACTGAAAACCATGGGGTTTAGTGATCTGCGTCTGATTTCACCAAAGCTTGCTGGGGTTGCCCAGGCCCCTGAGGCCATTGCTCTAGCTAGTGGTGCGGTCGATGTCTTGGAATCAAGTCAAGAGACCTCCTCATTGGAGTTGGCCGTTCAAGACTGCGCGCTGGTTTTAGGGCTCACCAGTCGTGATCGTGAATTTGGACCGCCAGCATTAAATTGGCAAGACGCTCGTCCATTAATTCAGGCGGCCATTGCGGGCAATCAGCAAGTCGCCCTCCTCTTTGGACCAGAGCGAACTGGACTAGATAACCAACATCTCTCACTCTGCACCCATCGCGTATGGCTTGATGCCAACCCACTCTACCCTTCCCTGAACCTTGCCCAAGCCGTTATGGTTTGCGCTTTCGCCCTTAGAGAATCCCTAGGAGAGAGTTTTAGGCGTGCGCCCTTAGGACCTAACACCGAGTCAGTAGATTATGCGGATCCTGCGGCTGTAGCTGCCATGCTGGAGCACTGGCGCGAGGGGCTAGAGGCAATTGGCTACTTGGATCCTGCCAACCCCAAAAAGCTCATGCCCCGCTTACAAGCGCTATTTGCTAGAACGCGCCTCCATAAAGAAGAAATTGACCTGCTACGTGGCATTGCAAAACAGATGATCTTGAAAAAATAGATTAGGCTTTACCCGTTAAAATCAGTATATGTTTAATTCGCTCTTCGACCAAGTCGACTCCATCATTGTTCGTGACCCTGCCGCCAGAAATCGCTTAGAGGTCATTACCTGCTATCCAGGCTTACATGCTGTTTGGATACATCGGGTATCTCATGGTCTATGGAACTTGGGTTTGAAGTGGATTGCACGCCTTCTATCGATGTTGGCCCGCTTCATTACCGGTATTGAAATTCATCCTGGAGCCAAGATCGGTCGTAGGGTATTTTTAGATCATGGTCTTGGCATTGTGATTGGAGAGACAACTGAAATTGGTGATGACTGCACCATCTATCAAGGTGTTACCTTGGGTGGGACCTCTCTATACAAGGGCGTAAAGCGTCACCCCACTTTAGGTAAAGCCGTAGTTATTAGTGCGGGCGCTAAGGTTCTTGGGGGCTTCACTGTGGGTGATGGCGCTCGTGTTGGATCTAATGCTGTAGTACTGAAAGAAATCCCGGCCGGAGCAACTGCCGTGGGAATTCCTGCGCGTATTTTGCATCCTGATTTGCCGCAGGCCAGCACTCCTGATAGCAAGGCTAAGGATTACTTCTCAGCCTATGGTGTAACACCAAACGTAGATGATCCTGTGTCGATGGCATTAAAAGGTTTAATTGATGCTACCCTAGAACAAGAGGCCAAAATTACTGCACTTGAAAAAGCGCTAGCAAAACTGGGTAATATGCCGTCATCACATACTGATGAATCCAGCGATACCAAGCGCGATCTTGGAGCCCTAAAAGAGTGGCTCAAAGAGTAGTCTTCTAGTCTTAATGCAGAGTTGGTGATGAGCTGCCAGGGTTAGAAATTCCAGCAGCAGAGTCATCCTCACTGTCATCCAAATCATCAGGCATTCCAAAGGTGAATGCTTCACCACCCTCAGGCTGTTGATTTTCAATCTCTTCATCAGTGGCAATTCGGATATCTTCCACTTGAACCCAGAAGCGCAGAGCCATACCAGCAAGCGGATGATTTCCATCTAAAACAACTTGGCTATCAGCCACATCAGTTACGGTGTAGATCAAGGGGTCCTCATCTTCATCACTAGAGTCTTCCCCTTCTTCATCAGGAACGCCCTCAAACTGCATACCGACCTCCAAAGGCTCAGGAAAGCGTGCGCGTGGCTCAATCTTCAGTAACTCAGGGTCATACTCTCCAAAGGCCTCGCTAGGTTCAAGCTGGATGCTGGCTTCATACCCGACATCCTGACCATCCAATAAGGTTTCAATTTTAGGAAAAGTGCCCTCATATCCGCCATGCAGGTATACCATCGGTGAGTCTGGTTCCTCGATAATATTATTTTGCGCATCAGTTAATTTGTAGCGCAGGGATACAACGGTATTTTTTTCGATCTTCATGCGTAATTCATTCAACATTGTGTTTTAAACAGCTTATTACTGATATGACAGCATTTTACTTGAGCAAGCCCTACGATCCACCACAGGCACCCCAAAACCTAGCGCTAGATCGTCCATGGGCTCTTCTGGGGGGCATTAGCCCTCAACAGTTCATGAAATTATATTGGCATAAGAAACCGCTGTTAGTGCGAGGTGCCATCCCTGCGTTTGAGCTTGCCAAACAAATTGGCGAGCCCTTGGGTAATGCAATTTCGCCAGAAGAGCTCTTTAAAATAGCAGGTGATGATGCAGTGGAGTCTAGATTAATTAATGCAAAGCCTTGGACGTTTACAAATGGTCCATTTAAAAAGCAATCTATCCCCTCCATCGAAAAGACAGATTGGACGCTGTTACTTCAGGGCATGGAGGCAAAACATCCTGCAGCTGCAAGAGTACTGTCTTGGTTTCGCTTTATTCCGGATGCGCGCTTAGATGATTTGATGATTAGCATTGCTGGTCCTGGCGGCGGCGTAGGCCCCCACTTTGATTCTTATGATGTCTTTTTAATTCAGATGTCTGGACGCAGATGTTGGCGCATTTCCGAGCAAAAGGATTTGACCCTGAATCCAAATCTGCCCTTGAAAATTCTGCAAGACTTTAAAGTCGAGCAGGAGTGGGATCTGGAGCCAGGCGATATGCTTTACCTACCACCCCATGTTGCTCATGATGGCATTGCTTTGGATGCAGGCTGTCAAACTTGGTCAGTTGGTTTTAGATCGCAAAGCTATAAAGAAATCTTGCAAGAGGGCTTATGGCGCTTAGCTGAATCATTAGAAGATATTCCTGAGCTAAATAAGCGCTTTGCGGATCCCAAGCAAGCAGCTACCCATTGCGCAGAACAACTTCCAGCTGAAATTATTACGCAAGTGGAACAAAAGTTAAAAAGCTTAAAACTCAATCGCGTCGAAACATTTCTTCCTGGCATAGCAGCCTATCTCAGCGAACCAAAACCACAGGCTTACTTTGATGGAACAGCAAATGATCTCTCACCTGAACAATTTAGACGTCAACTTACCAAGCAACCTTTACAAGTACACCCCTATACAAGGCTTCTCGCTTTAGGTCCAAGAATTTACTGCAACGGCGAGGAGATGACCGACGGTCAAAACGCTCCAACTCAAGCTGCCTGGCGCTCACTGGCAAGTAGCAAACAGTTCAAAGGCCCCTTAGGAAAAATTGGGGTAAACAATAGCCTTTTTGAGGCTTTTGAAGCCGGATGGCTGCTTTTTTAACGCTGAATTAGTAGATGGCTATAATGAATGCTGGAAAGTACTTAGGGTCTAACCCTGTACTTACCAATAATAATAACCGGTTATTAATGATATTTTTTAAGAGGACATTACAAATGAAGAAGTCACTAGCACTCGTAGCAATGTTGGCAATCGCTTTGGCCGCTTGCGGTAAAAAAGAAGAAGCAAAACCTGTTGAAGCTGCTCCTGCTGCTCCTGCTGCTGCCCCAGCTGCTGAAGCTCCTGCTGCCGCTCCTGCTGCACCTGCTGCACCTGCTGCTGACGCTAAGAAGTAATCTTCTTCTTGAAGAAAAAAAGCCGCTGAGAAGCGGCTTTTTTATTGACTCAGTTTTCTGAGCTTCAATACCTATCTTGCCATTTGCTCCGTCAGTAATGTTAAGAGTTGCAATCCAGCAGCGGTATTTTCAGGCTTACCTTCTGCATTCTGAACGAACACACTTGAAGAACTATCACCAGTCGATTTGACCACTACGAGATATTTCTTAGCCTTTAAACTTGAGTCGTCTTTGCTACTGAACAGATTAGTGAAAAATCCTTTGGTATCACCCAAATCCTTAGGGTTGACGTAACGCACATAGTAAACGCCGTTTGCACGATTACGATCTTCAACCGTAAAGTTTGAGCGATCTAAAGCGAGTCCAGTGTCACGCCATGCGCGATCAAAGCCGGCTGCCATCTCAATATAAGCGGTATTTACACCCGCCTGTACTAACTTTGCCTTAGGAGTCTTTGGGCCCAGTGGCGCTGCAACCTGAGCCTTCGCCATTTCCTGGGTCATACCCAAGCGCTCCATCAAGCGAGCCAAGAATACAGCTTCGAGCTCAGGATCATTTGGACGTGCCGTCCAGATAGTCGAGATACAAGCACCAGTTGTATCAGTTGTACATTTTTCGATCGCACCACGCTGAGTAATATAGACTTCTGTTTCGCCAGGTTTACTCACTTCAAGGCGGGTTTTGTATTTATCACGCTCACCGGTATCGAAAATGGAATCTAATGCGCCACCAATTGTAGAGCGAATAAAATCTTGCGCGATCTTAGCGCGGTTCTCCGCCCAATCCGTTTCCATAATGCCGGTAGAGGGTGAGTCAATCACCAACAAGAAACCATTCTCTTGCCAGAAATCTTTAATCTGTGGATAGAGTTCTGGGGCTGACTTTTCTACGACCAGCCAACGACGCTCACCATCACGAGCAATACGCATGCCCGGAATACCAGTCATGACGTTCTTACGGGTCTGTACCGATTTTTTTAATGCGGCGTTGTACTCAGACATGGTGGCAGAACCATCCTGAACAATATAACGACGATCAGCTTGAGCGGTAATCAGGTCTGGCGGGTAGGACAAATTAGGCCCACGCACAGCACCAGCAGACTTATAGTCGACCGTGTCATTCGTTGTTACAGATTTACAGCCAAGCAAAGCAACACTTACTAAAGAGAACATGAGTAAAGTCGCACAGTGTTGGCGCAGGATTTGCATCGAATTCATCATAGTAAGCCTGCCTGTTTCAATGCAGCCTTCAAAGGTTCACGCAACGCAACACTCAAAGGAGTTAAGGGCAATCGAATACCTGAGGTAACTTTACCCATTTCATATAGAGCCCATTTCACAGGAATCGGATTTGCCTCAGTAAACATGGCTTTATGAACAGCCAGTAATTGATATTGAATTGCGCGCGTCTTAACGACATCATCAGACATTGCAGCCTGACACAGCTCATGCATCAAACGGGGTGCGATATTAGCTGTTACAGAAATATTACCCTTGCCCCCCATAAGCATGAGCATTGCGGCACTCAGATCGTCACCAGAAAATACAGAAAAATCTTGGTGTCCAGCACGCTGTAGATCAGCTAGCAACAAAGTGCCGCGCTCAATACTTCCAGTGGCATCTTTGATCCCAATGATTCCTGGGACCCCTGCTAGGCGAACAGTCGTCTCACCAGCAAGATCAGCAATAGTTCTACCGGGAACGTTATACAGAATTACAGGCAGGTCAACTGACTCCGCAATTTTCTTGAAGTGGGCATACATACCCTCTTGTGTCGGCTTGTTGTAATAAGGTACTACCTGCAGACTCGCATCAGCACCAACCGACTTGGCAAAGTTGGTTAAATCGATTGCCTCGGTAGTGGAATTACCACCGGTGCCAGCGATCACTGGGATACGCCCAGCAATGTGCTCAACAGTGACTTTAATGAGCTCACAATGTTCTTCTACAGATACTGTAGGAGACTCCCCGCTTGTACCAACAATAACAATGCCATCAGATCCTTCGGCAACATGCCAATCTAGCAAGGAACGTAAAGCCGGAAAATCTAGACTTCCATCCTCGTGCATCGGTGTCACGATGGCGGGCATGCTGCCTGCGATAGGCTTTTTACTAGCTTTGGATTGTGTTGTATTAGTCACTGAATGTGTCTGAATTTTCTGAATGTTAAGCAACAAATTGTAACGGAATGCACCCTTTTAAATGCCCTTTTACGGCACAAATCCGCTGAACCATGGCTGGTTTAGGCTGATCGAGGTAAATATCCTCGTAGGCAATCACTGTCAGACCTGAGCGCTGTGCCAAAGCCAGCAATTCCCCTGAATTTAGCAAAAAATTGGGGTTTGAGGGTTTGCCGAATTCGGCATTCCCATCAGCAAAGGTCTCGTAGATGAGGACGCCACCCTCAGACAGCATTTTGGGCAATTCATCTAAAAATGGACGATAAAGGTAATTAGTCGCCACAATTGCTGAAAACTGCTGACCATGTAGAGGCCAAATTGAGCCCTCTAGGTCGAGTTTTTGAGCTTGGATAAAATCACTTTTCAGAGGCTCAATAGCAGAAATATCTTGGTCGACCGCTAGAATCCGATAGCCTAAAGAAGCCAACAAGGCACTATGTCGACCGGCACCACAGGCTAAGTCAAGAACTACCCCATCTGCTGGTATCGCAGCAGCAAAACGCCTCACCCAAGGAGAGGCATCTGTGATTGCATCATGCATTGCAGTCAAGGGTCGCCTTAGTCGTATGCCAAGCCCATAGACTCTCGAACCTCGCGCATGGTTTCTTGAGCAACCTTACGTGCTTTATCGGAGCCATCTGCAATGATGGAGCGCAATAAGCTTGGGTCATCCAAGTATTTCTGAGCACGCTCAAACATAGGCTGCTGCTCAGCAAGAATGGCATCAATCACTGGCTGCTTGCACTCTAAGCAGCCGATACCTGCAGATTGACATTCTTTTTGAACCCAAGTTTTGGTGTCTTCATTCGAATACACCGTATGGAGTTGCCACACAGGACAACGCGCAGGATCGCCTGGATCAGTTCTGCGCACTCGAGCAGGATCGGTTGGCATGGTGCGGATTGAACGAATTACCTCTTCAGGTTTTTCGCGAATGCTAATCGTATTGCCGTAAGACTTGGACATCTTCTGCCCATCAATACCCGGCATGCGGGATGCAGTAGTTAATAAAGCTTGTGGCTCCGGCAGAATAATTTTGCGAGCACCCTCTAAGAAACCAAACAGCCTCTCGCGATCAGCCATCGATAGACTTTGCGCTTCTTGTAATAGTGCTTGAGCTTGCTCTAGAGCCTCTTCATCGCCCCGCTCCTGAAAAGCGACGCGCAATTCAGCGTACATTTTGGCGCGCTTACTACCCAATTTTTTAACCGCCTCCAAGGCTTTCTCTTCAAAGCCAGGCTCGCGACCATAAAGATAGTTAAAACGACGCGCTACTTCACGGGTCATCTCCACGTGTGGAACTTGATCCTCGCCTACTGGGACAAATTGGGCGCGGTACATCAAAATATCTGCCGCTTGCAGCAAGGGGTAACCTAAGAAACCATAAGTCTGCAAATCTTTTTCTTTCAGTTTCTCGATTTGATCTTTATACGTTGGCACACGCTCCAACCAGCCTAAAGGAGTGCCCATCGCCAGTAATAGAAAAAGCTCTGCATGCTCAGGTACTTTGCTCTGAATGAATAAAGTCGCTTGGTTTGGATCAACACCGCATGCTAACCAGTCAATCACCATATCCCATACCGATTTCTCGATCACGTCCGGAGTTTCATAGTGAGTCGTTAAGGCGTGCCAGTCTGCGACAAAAAAGTAGCAGGGATACTCAGATTGCAAGCGAACCCAATTCTTTAAAACACCATGGTAATGGCCGAGGTGCAAGCTACCAGTTGGTCGCATGCCAGAGAGAACACGTTCTGCAAACATCTTGATCTTTATTCTTTAAGGGTAATTAAACAGGTTAAGTGTAGATGGCCGCTTAATGAAATAGCGACCACACTGGAGTCAGGTGATCCGGCAAATGAGGCAAGGTGCCAAGGTCAATATAACTTTCCTCCGGGTCATGAAAATCTGATCCTCGAGAAGCTAAAAATCCATAGTGCTGAGCAATTTTGCCATAGGCTTGATATTGATTCGGGCTATGACTGCCGGTAATGACCTCAATGGCTATGCCACCGATTTCTTTGAAGTGCTTGTAGAGTTCATCCATCTGCATAGCGCTCAGCTTGTAGCGACCAGGATGTGCAATCACAGCAGCACCCCCCGCCCCTTTAATCCAGGCAACTGCATCATCTAGTGTTGCCCAGAGGTGCGGCACATAACCCGGCTTGTCTTCAACCAGATATCTTTTAAAGACCTGGTCAGTATCTTTACAAATACCCTGCTCCACCAGAAAACGCGCAAAGTGTGTACGAGAAATGAGCTCTTGATTGCCCGCAAAATGCAATGCACCTTCATACGCGCCAGGTATCCCAGCTTTCAATAATTGTTCGGCCATCTGCTTAGCGCGATTACCGCGACCTTCGCGCGTGCGACGCAAGCCCTCCAGTATTCCTGCATGGGCAGCATCAATTCCTAAGCCAACAATATGGATCGTTTGCCCCATCCAAGTTACCGAAATCTCGACCCCTGGCAGATAGTCCATGCCAAGCGCGCTTGCAGCAAGCTGCGCCCTCTCTTGACCACCAAGCTCATCATGATCGGTCAATGCCCATAAACGCACGCCGTTAGCGTAGGCACGCTCAGCCAACTGCTCAGGCGTTAGCGTTCCATCGGAAACAACGGAATGGCAGTGTAAATCTGCGTTTAGGCTGGAATTGCTAGTCATGAACCTATTTTAGGTCAAGCTGGTATCTATTACCCGGCGAGGTGCATCCAGGTAATCACGTGACTGCATCTCAATTAAACGAGAAACCGTTCTCGAGAACTCACTTGTAATCTGGCCTTCGGTATATAAATCCACCGCCGGGACCTCTGCAGAGATAATTAGTTTGATTTTATGGTCATAAAGGACGTCAATCAGCCAAATAAAGCGGCGGGCTTCATTAGTCATTCTAGGGGGCATATAAGGCACCCCAGACAAAATTACCGTATGAAACTGCTTAGCAATCTCCAAATAGTCATTTTGTGACCTTGGGCCACAGCATAAAGTTTGAAAATCAAACCAAACCACCCCTTCGGCCATATGTAGAGGTCTTAGCTCACGGGATTCAATGCGCAATACCGGACGAACAGTCTCTTTTTGATTACCAATTAAGGATTGAAACATCTGCATCAAGATAGCATGAGTTGCGGCATTCACTGGTATTAGATAGGCCTCAACTTGAGCCATCTGCACGCGGCGATAGTCATTACCAGCATCGACATTCATCACATCGAGCTGCTCTTCCAAAAGCTTAATGGCCGGCAGCAAACGATCACGATGTAAGCCGTTGGGATAAAGCTGGCTAGGTTGATAATTTGAAGTCATCACAAACTGGACGCGATCCTCGAAGAGTGCGCTCAGCAAACGATACAAGATCATGGCATCTGCTATGTCATTAATATGAAACTCGTCAAAACAGATGAGTCGGTATCTATTAGCAATTCGTTTGGCAAGCTCATCTAGTGGATCTGCCATACCAGAAAGCTCATGAAGCTCACGATGAACTTCGCGCATAAATTCATGAAAATGAATACGGATCTTTTTCTCTAGGGGAGATGCGGCAAAAAAGACATCCATCAAAAAAGATTTACCGCGACCTACCCCGCCCCACAGATAGACGCCGCGAGGAAGTTTTGGTTTAAAGAGTTTCTTTTTTAAACCGTTGCTGCGGATTTCTTTATAAGCAACCCACTCATTTTCACAGCGCTGCAAGCGCTCAATAGCAGCGAGCTGCGCGGGATCGCTTTGATACCCACGCGCCTTTAACTCTTGATGGTAATACTCTAATGCTTTCAATTACATGTTTAATGCACGTTTATCCGTCGCCAATGCTGCCTCGCGAACCACTTCCGATAGACTTGGATGTGGATGACAGATACGAGCAATATCTTCGGCTGCTGCTTTAAATTCCATTGCTACGGCTGCTTCAGCAATTAAGTCAGAAGCATTTGGTCCAATGATATGAACACCTAAGATTTCATCTGTTTTTTCATCAGCTAATACTTTAACGAAACCATCGGCACGATCCATACCTAATGCACGACCGTTAGCAGCAAATGGGAACTGACCTGCTTTATAGGCAATACCAGCCTGCTTGAGCTGCTCTTCAGTTTTACCAACCCAAGCAATTTCAGGATCGGTGTAGATCACCCAAGGAATACAGTTGTAATCAATATGCGGCTTTTGACCAGCGATCGTTTCAGCCACGAGCACGCCTTCATCTTCAGCCTTATGGGCCAACATAGGTCCACGTACTACATCACCCACAGCGTAAACGCCGGGCGCTGCTGTTGCGCAAGTATGGTCATCAATTGGAATGAAACCACGCTCATCCACTTTCAGGCCAATCTTATCTAGGCCTAGTTTGTCCGTGTTTGGAACCCGGCCAACAGAAACAATTAAACGATCACACTCTAATTTCTGAGCCTTACCTTCACTATCAGTGTAGTTAACCACAACACCTTTTTTATCTGCCTTCACTTCACCAATTTTGACGCCCATATTCATTTTGAGGCCTTGCTTGGTGAAGATCTTATGAGCTTCTTTTGCAATACCTTGATCACATGCACCCAAGAAAGTTGGGAGCGCCTCAAGAATAGTTACATCAGAGCCAACACGACGCCACACAGAGCCAAGCTCCAGGCCGATTACGCCAGCGCCGATCACGCCAAGCTTCTTCGGAATGGAATCAAACTTGAGACCACCTTCGTTATCGCTAATCAACACGTTATCAACTGGAATGCCTGGTAAATGACGGGCTTTAGAACCAGTAGCAATAATCACATTTTTAGCAGTAACTACTTCTTTATCCTTACCATCAATTTTGACTTGATAACCGTCAGCACCCTTTCCTTCAAACGACGCATGGCCTTTTAACAAGGTAATTTTGTTTTTACGGAATAAGAACTGAATACCAGCAGTCATCTTGGTCACAATCGCATCTTTACGAGCGATCATCTTGCCGGAGTCTAACTTCACCGATCCAACGGTAATGCCATGGTCGGCTACATGATGACTAATCTTCTCAAACTCTTCAGAAGAGGCAAGCAAAGCTTTAGAAGGAATGCAGCCGACGTTCAGACAAGTTCCGCCAAGGCGTGTCTCACCCTTTGGATCGTCAAAGGCATTTGATTCAGCACAGGCAACTTTAAAGCCGAGTTGCGCCGCACGAATCGCAGCGATATAACCACCAGGGCCGCCGCCGATTACTACTATGTCAAATGATTGGCTCATGTTCTTCCCTCTTACAGATCAAGGAGAAGGCGTGAAGGATCTTCCAATGCATCCTTCATGGCGACTAAACCAAGTACTGCCTCACGGCCGTCAATAATGCGGTGATCATATGACAAAGCCAGGTAGTTGATCGGACGAATCACGATTTGACCGTTCTCAACAACTGCGCGCTCTTTAGTTGCATGAATGCCCAAGATCGCAGACTGCGGAGGATTAATAATCGGAGTAGACAGCATTGAGCCAAACACGCCGCCATTAGAGATAGAGAATGTACCGCCGGTTAAGTCTTCTAATGACAACTTACCTTCGCGAGCTTTTACACCAAACTCAGCAATCTTTTTCTCGATATCAGCCAAATTCATTTGATCCACGTCACGCAGAATTGGAACTACCAAGCCGCGTGGTGAGCTGACTGCAATACCGATGTCAAAGTAACCGTGATACACGATGTCATTGCCGTCGACGGATGCGTTCAATAATGGGAACTTCTTCAGTGCGTGGGTAGCCGCTTTAACAAAGAATGACATAAAGCCCAGCTTGACGCCGTGCACTTTTTCAAACTGATCTTTGTACTTGTTGCGCATAGCAATTACTGGGGCCATGTTGACTTCATTAAAAGTAGTCAAGATGGCGTTATTTGCTTGAGACTCCAGCAAGCGCTCAGCAATACGGGCACGCAGGCGACTCATTGGTACGCGCTCTTCTGGGCGATTGCCCAGCGGCATTGGTGCGCTTGGCAATGCAGCAGAAGATGCGCCTCCAGCGACAGCATTGAGTGCATCACCTTTAGTCACACGACCATCACGGCCAGAGCCTGCAACTTGACCAGTGGTCATATTATTTTCAGCCAGAATTTTTGCTGCGGAAGGTGCAGCAGCAGCGCCAGATGACTTCGCTGCAGGCGTTGCTTTAGCTGGCACAGCTGCTGGAGCGGCCGCAGGTGCAGGTACAGCAGCTGCAGGAGCCGCAGCAGCGACAGCCGTGCTATCAATCTTCGCAATTAATTGCTCAGCAACTACAGTGCCACCGTCAGCAACAACGATCTCTGTAATAACGCCAGCAGACGGCGAGGGAACTTCTAGTACAACTTTGTCAGTTTCAATTTCAATCAAGATCTCATCTTGACCGACAGCATCTCCAACTTTCTTTTTCCATTGCAACAAAGTAGCTTCTGCTACTGACTCTGATAGCTGGGGGACTTTAACTTCAAAAATAGCCATGATTAATCCTATTTAGTATTTATATGTGAGTGACGTCTACGATTACTTCGTAATGACATAACCCTTTAGTTTTGCGAATGCTGCTGCAAGGAGAGATTTCTGCTGTTCTTGATGGAGATGGGCATATCCACAGGCTGGTGAAGCTGATGCTGGACGACCTGCATAGGCCAACTTCATACCTTCAGACATGTTTTCCAAAATATTGTGCTGAACAAAGAACCAGGCACCTTGGTTTTGTGGCTCATCCTGACACCAAACCACCTCTTCGAGGTTTGGATACTTCTTGAGCTCAGCAGTCAATGCTTTATGTGGGAATGGATATAACTGCTCAACCCGAATAATCGCAACATCATC
>CANGWT010000009.1 GCA_947457745.1 Burkholderiaceae bacterium
TCCATCCCAATCGCTTTCATGCATACCATCCTCAATCGATACGATTGGGAATTGATCAGCCAAATTACCGAGATAGTCTGAGAATTCGCTTGAAGTCAGTTGCAAGCCTTCACCTGCCAGGTGGTACTTACCATCTTTATAGAATTCGCTGGCAGCGCAATCCAAGGCTAGTAAAACATCTTCACCAGCTTGGTAACCAGCGCCCTCAATCGCCTTCATAATAGTCTGTAAGCACTCTTGATTACTCTTGAAATTAGGTGCAAAGCCGCCCTCATCCCCAACAGTTGTTGGCATGCCTTGAGCACCCAGAATCTTTTTCAATTCATGAAAGATTTCAGCGCCACAGCGGAGTGCTTCTCGGAAGCTTTGCGCCCCTACAGGCATTACCATAAATTCCTGAATATCTAAGCTGTTATTTGCGTGAGCACCACCATTGACAATGTTCATCATTGGGACTGGCAATTGCATGCCGCCTGATCCACCAAAGTAGCGATACAAAGGCAGGCCAGCCTCTTCTGCGGCAGCACGTGCAACCGCCATCGAGACAGCTAGTGTTGCGTTGGCACCTAAGCGTGCTTTGTTATGCGTTCCATCGAGCTCGATCAAGGTGTGATCAAGGAATGCTTGTTCGCTAGCATCAAGACCGAGGATAGATTCAGCAATCTCAATATTAATATTCTGTACAGCCTTGAGAACACCCTTACCTAAATAGCGAGCTTGATCTCCATCGCGCAGCTCAATAGCTTCACGTGAACCAGTCGATGCACCTGAAGGCACTGCTGCACGCCCCATCACACCTGACTCAAGCAATACATCGCATTCAACCGTGGGGTTGCCGCGGGAATCTAAAACTTCTCTACCGATGATGTCAACAATGGCGCTCATGCACCTTCTCCTAAATTAAATGAATATGGGGTTTTACTTAAAGCTATCTTCTAAAAATGATCCAGACTTCTTCACAACGGAGTCAATTGCAACTAAAGACTCAAGCAATTCTTTCATACGGTTCAAGGGAACAGCGTTTGGGCCATCAGAAAGTGCTTTGGCTGGATCGGGGTGCGTCTCCATAAATAAACCACTGATCCCTACTGCAATAGCAGCACGGGCTAGTACGGGAACAAATTCGCGTTGGCCACCACTGGCGTTACCTTGTCCACCCGGAAGTTGGACTGAATGGGTCGCATCAAAAACAACTGGTGCTTTTGCTTCACGCAAAATTGCCAAGCTCCGCATATCGGAAACTAAGTTGTTGTAGCCAAATGAAGCGCCACGCTCGCAAACCATAAACTGATCTGGTAAGTTAGCTTCTTTAGCAGCTGCACGTGCTTTATCAATCACGTTGAGCATTTCATGGGGGGATAAAAATTGACCCTTCTTGAAATTCACAGGCTTACCACTTTGAGCGCAAGCGCGTATGAAATCCGTTTGTCTGCACAAGAAAGCTGGTGTTTGAAGCACATCTACTACTTTTGATACCGGTGCAATTTCGCTAATATCATGGATGTCGGTCAATACCGGCACACCAATCTCGCGCTTAACCCGAGCCAGAATCTCAAGACCCTTTTCCATACCCAAACCACGAAAAGAAGTTCCAGAGGAGCGATTGGCTTTATCAAAGGAAGACTTGTAGATAAATGGAATGCCAAGCGCAGATGTAATCTCCTTAAGGCCACCTGCGATATCTAAGGCTGATTGCTCAGACTCAATGACGCAAGGACCCGCAATCAAAAAGAAGCGATGGTCTAAGCCAACATCAAAACCACATAACTTAAATGCACTCATGTATTTCTCCTAGGCCACTTGCTTTTCGGTTGCAGCTTGATGAACTAATGATGCATTAATGAATGCGGAAAATAATGGGTGGCCATCACGCGGAGTCGAAGTGAACTCTGGATGGAACTGCACACCAAAGAACCAAGGATGCATCGAGTTAGGTAATTCCATCATTTCAGGCAAAGACTCATTTGGAGTTCTAGCGGAAATAATCAGGCCAGACTTCTCAAGGCGAGGAACGTAAACATTATTAACTTCATAGCGATGGCGATGGCGTTCATTTACTTCAGCACCATAGATCTTATGAGCCAGGGTGCCAGCCTTGACGGGGCAACGCTGTGAGCCTAAGCGCATCGTTCCACCCAGATCCGAATCATTAGTTCGCTTCTCAACTCGACCTTCGCGATCAACCCACTCTGTAATCAAGGCAACCACTGGATTTTCGGTTTCTGGGTCAAACTCAGTACTATTAGCTTGAGCAATGTTAGCAACATGGCGAGCAAATTCAATGACAGCCAATTGCATTCCTAAACAAATGCCAAGATATGGAACATTATTTTCACGGGCATAACGAATGGCAGCAATCTTTCCTTCGGTACCGCGCTTACCAAAGCCGCCTGGCACTAAGATCGCATCTAAATTTTGCAGACAATCAACACCATCTTTTTCAATTACTTCAGAATCAATATAGTTGATGTTGACGCGAGTGTGATTATGAATGCCAGCATGACGCAATGCTTCGATCAATGACTTATAAGACTCGGTTAACTCAACATACTTGCCAACCATGCCAATAGTGACTTCGTGTTGCGGGTTAGCCAGCTCGTAAACCAGCTTTGCCCAAACGGATAGGTCTGCTGGTTTAGCTTGAATATCCAATTCGCGACAAATTAAGTCATCCATACCTTGCGCTTGCAGCATCTCTGGAATCTTATAGATAGTGTCAACATCCCAAACTGAGATTACTGCCTCTTCACGTACATTTGAGAACAGCGAAATCTTAGCGCGCTCGTCCTCTGGAATTGGGCGGTCTGCACGACATAACAGCACAGTCGGCATGATGCCTATTTCCCGCAGTTTTTGTACTGAGTGCTGGGTAGGTTTTGTCTTCAACTCTCCTGCACTGGCAATGTAAGGAACCAAAGTAAGGTGAACAAAGGCACAACTGTGCTTTGGCAGACGAATACTCATCTGGCGGGCTGCTTCTAGAAATGGTAAGGACTCGATGTCACCAACAGTTCCACCGATTTCACAAATCGCAATGTCAGCCTGACCGTCGTGACTTGCTTTGGCGCCCCGCTCTACAAATGCCTGAATCTCATTCGTAATGTGTGGAATTACCTGTACGGTTTTACCAAGGTATTCGCCGCGCCGCTCTTTACTAATGACAGATTCATAAATCTGACCCGTAGTGAAGTTATTGCTTTTGCGCATCTTTGCAGAAACAAAGCGCTCGTAATGTCCAAGATCGAGGTCAGTTTCAGCACCATCCTCAGTAACAAAGACTTCACCATGCTGAAGCGGACTCATTGTTCCAGGGTCAACGTTGATATAAGGGTCTAATTTTAGGAGGGTGACTTTCAGGCCGCGGGATTCGAGAATCGCGGCAAGCGAGGCAGCTGCGATTCCTTTCCCTAAAGAAGAAACCACACCACCAGTGACAAAAACGTATTTGGTCATCGCTTAAGCTCTGTTGGAAAAAGTAATTATAACGATAGCGACTGAGCCATTAAAAATTCTTGGTAAGCTCAAAGACCAAATGGTTTGATGTCAGTTATGAAGACATCGGCATCTTTTTGGGCTTACATTTGTGTAATTTGGAAGCATTTGAAGTGCTTTGAATCATCTCCGAATAGAGCAAATCCCCTCCTTCCAAGCTCATGATTACTAAAATTGAGTCGAAAATAGTGTGGTGCATAGTAAATTGCCTAGATTTTAAGCAATTTAGGATATTTTGATGATTAAGTCTTATATAAGACATGATTTAGCAATTACAATAGACTAATTAAGGGACATACCCTGCTTAGTCTTACTGTTGACAACTCTTACCCAATAGGAAACACGATGCTAGAAGCCTACAACGCTCAAGTTGCTGAACGCGCAGCCCTTGGAATACCAGCCCTCCCCCTGACTAAGGACCAAACTGCTGAATTAGTTGGCTTGCTCAAAAATCCTCCAAAGGGTAAAGAGGCGGAATTGGTTGAGCTGATTACCAATCGCGTACCCGCAGGGGTTGATGAAGCAGCCAAAGTGAAGGCAGAGTTTTTGGATGCTATTGCCAAGGGGGTGGAGAAGTCTCCCTTGATTTCACGCATTAAGGCAACTGAACTATTGGGAACTATGCTGGGTGGTTACAACATTAAACCTTTGGTTGAATTGTTATCAGATGCTGAGTGTGCAGCAACTGCAGCAGCAGCATTGAAAAAGACCTTATTGATGTTTGACTACTTCCATGATGTTCAGGAATTAGCTCAAAAGGGTAATGCGCAGGCTAAGGCAGTCATGCAAAGCTGGGCTGATGCTGAATGGTTTACAAGCCGCGCGGCTGTTCCGGAAAGCATGAAGCTCACTGTATTTAAAGTTACCGGTGAAACCAATACCGACGATCTATCCCCTGCACCTGACGCATGGAGCCGTCCAGATATTCCATTGCATGCAACCATCATGTTAAAAAACCCACGTCAAGGCATTGAGCCTGACGAGCTTGGTGTGCGTGGCCCAATGAAGCAAATTGAAGCCCTCCAAAAAAAGGGCAATCAAATTGCCTATGTTGGAGATGTAGTTGGTACAGGATCTTCACGCAAATCCGCAACGAATTCTGTGTTGTGGTGGACCGGTCAAGATATTCCGTTCGTTCCAAACAAGCGCTTTGGTGGTGTTTGCTTAGGCGCAAAGATCGCCCCAATCTTTTTTAATACGATGGAAGACGCTGGTGCATTGCCAGTTGAGCTTGACGTTTCTGACATGAATATGGGCGACGAAATTGAGCTACGTCCATACGAAGGCAAGGCATTTAAAAACGGGAAAGAAATTGCTTCTTTCTCATTAAAGTCACCAGTCATCTTGGATGAAGTTCGTGCGGGTGGACGTATTCCTTTGATCGTCGGTCGCGGTCTTACTGCTAAAGCCCGCGCAGCCCTTGGCTTACCAGCCTCTACAGAATTCCGTATTCCAGTCAGTCCCCCAGATAACAAAAAAGGCTTTAGCTTGGCTCAGAAGATGGTCGGTCGTGCATGTGGCCTACCTGAGGGTCAAGGTGTTCGCCCGGGTACTTATTGTGAGCCACATATGACTACTGTAGGTTCGCAAGACACCACTGGTCCAATGACCCGCGATGAATTAAAAGACCTTGCTTGCCTAGGCTTCTCCGCTGATTTAGTCATGCAATCCTTCTGTCACACCTCCGCTTATCCAAAACCAGTAGATATTCGTACGCACCATGAATTACCAGCATTTATGACTAACCGTGGTGGCGTTTCATTACGCCCAGGTGATGGTGTCATTCATAGCTGGTTAAATCGTCTACTCATGCCAGATACTTGTGGAACTGGTGGCGATAGCCATACTCGCTTTCCCATCGGGATCTCCTTCCCTGCTGGTTCTGGCTTAGTTGCTTTTGCTGCCGCTACTGGCGTAATGCCTTTGGATATGCCTGAGTCTGTATTAATACGCTTTAAAGGCAAGATGCAACCCGGCATTACTTTGCGCGATATGGTCAATGCGATTCCTTTGTATGCAATCAAAAAAGGCTTGTTAACGGTTGAGAAGCAAGGTAAGAAAAATATTTTCTCTGGCCGTATTTTAGAAATTGAAGGTTTACCTGATCTGAAGGTTGAGCAAGCGTTTGAATTATCAGATGCCTCAGCTGAACGTTCTGCTGGCGGTTGTGCCGTTCAATTAAGCAAAGAGCCAATCATTGAATATATGCGCTCCAACATCACTTTAATGAAGTGGATGATCGCTAATGGCTACGAAGATAAGCGTACCTTAGGTCGTCGCATTAAAGCAATGGAAACTTGGATTGCTAAGCCTGAGTTGCTCAAGGCCGATGCTGATGCAGACTATGCTGAGATTATTGAAATCGACATGAGCGATATTAAGGAGCCTATTTTGGCCTGCCCTAATGATCCAGATGATGTGAAGTTCTTATCCGAAGTATCTGGCGAAAAAATCGATGAAGTATTTATTGGTTCATGCATGACTAATATTGGCCACTTCCGCGCGGCAGGTCAGGTTCTTCAGGGCAAAAAAGATATGCCTACACGTCTTTGGATTGCGCCACCAACCAAGATGGATCAGATGATTCTGACCGAGGAAGGTTATTACGGCATTCTAGGAGCAACTGGTGCTCGCATGGAAACTCCAGGCTGCTCACTTTGTATGGGTAACCAGGCGCAGATCCGTAAGGGCTCAACTGCTGTTTCTACCTCGACACGTAATTTCCCGAACCGCCTAGGTATTGATACTCGTGTCTACTTAGCTTCTGCCGAGCTTTCAGCCGTTGCTGCACTCTTGGGTCGTCTGCCAACTCCGCAAGAATATTTCGAGCAAGTTGAATCCTTGAATGCTAAGTCTGGCGAAGTGTATAAGTACATGAACTTTGACAAAATTAAGTCATTTAGCGATGTTGCTGACACTGTCACAATTTAATTCAAATCATCCCTGAATCTGAGGGAAACAAAAAAGGCGATCAGTTGATCGCCTTTTTTCTCATCCTGCTTTCCCTAGATGGATAGTTTATTTTCTTGATGGGCGTTTTCACGATTTAATCCAGATACCCAGGTATTGGTCGCTAAGCCCGTTTTTTTCAAAATCAGCTTGGCACGCCTAGAAACTTCATTCCACTCCACATCGAGTTGCGGACCTTTAAAAGCAAGAGCCACAACATTGCAATCATGCGATTCAGGAAATAACAGAACTCGGTTATCAAACGCTTCACAGATATTATTGAGATTAATATCAAAACTCTTATGGCGAGAGAATAAGTTCACCGTCAATACGCCAGGCGATCTCAGCATATTAAAGCAGCCCTGATAAAAATCTAAAGAGCTAGCAGCCGGACCGTCACAAATTGCATCGTAGAGATCAACTTGAACCGCATCAAAGTGATTGTGATAATTGCTATTCTTTACAAAGGCTTTCGCATCTATCTGAAGCGTCTCTAGACGTCGATCATCAGCCGGCGTGAAAAACATACTTCTAGCAGAAACAATCACAGCGGGATTGAGCTCAATTACGGTGGTTTTTACTGCAGGACAATAACGATGAGCAAACTTCGTGAGAGCGCCAGTGCCTAAGCCAAGTTGAGCGATACGCATGCCTGGTTTAGTCTCTAGAAATAGTAACCAAGCCATCATCTGCTGGTTATATTCCAGATAAATCTCATCAGGGTCACGAATACGCATGGCGCCTTGAATCAGCTCGCTGCCAAAATGCAAGTACCGAATTCCACCGCTCTCAGAAAACGTTACTGGCTCCATAGCCATAGATAAGTCTGGCATTGAGTTATTGAGCCCAGACTCTCGCATTGCGGAACAAACGCATCCAAGGGCTCGCTCCGCCAGGCGTATCCAACCATTCCTTTGGTGCCCAACTCATCTGCACAGCCCTGAATACCCGCTCAGGATGCGGCATCATCACGGTGAATCGACCATCCGGCGTAGTGACTCCTGTCAGGCCACCGGGCGAACCATTCGGGTTCATTGGGTAGGTTTCAGTTGGACTGCCTTGGTGATCTACAAATCGAAGTGCCGCCAATCCTTGTTTCTGCAAAATCTTTAAGCTACCCTGCTGGCTAAAGTTAGCAAAACCTTCGCCATGCGCAATAGCAATCGGCAACTGACTACCCGTCATACCTTGCGTAAAGATTGAAGGTGAGGCCATCACCTCAGCCATGACCAAGCGAGCTTCATATTGCTCGGACTGATTACGCGTAAATTTAGGCCAAGCTTCTGCACCTGGAATAATCTCAGCTAGATTGCTCATCATTTGGCAACCATTACAAACACCTAGCGCAAAGCTATCCTGGCGGCTAAAGAATATAGAGAACTGATCGCGTAACTGACTATTAAATAGAATAGTCTTTGCCCAGCCTTCACCCGCACCCAATACATCTCCATAGCTAAATCCACCACAGGCGATCAGACCACGGAAATCATCTAACTTGGATTTACCAGAAAGCAAATCGGACATGTGCACGTCATGGCTGTCAAACCCTGCCCAGTTCATGGCGTAGGCCATCTCCACATGGGAGTTAACGCCCTGCTCGCGCAAGATAGCGACTTTTGGTCGAGCATTCTGACTGATGAATGGCGCCGCAACATCATCTGCAATATCGAACGTTAACTTGGGAGACATTCCTGCATCAGCAACATTATCGAGTAGCGAAAACTCACTATCAGCGCAGTCTGGGTTATCACGTAAGCGAGCAATCTGATAACTGGTGTTAGCCCACATCTTTTGAAGTATTTCACGTGGCTCTGTAAAGATATTTTTGGCATCACGCCAAATTTCAATACGGCCATTGTTATTAGGCTTTGCAATCACATGACTATATGCACTGAGGTTCAATTTACGAAGAACGGCAAATACCGCATCACGATCCGTTTTACGAATCTGAATCACTGCGCCGAGCTCTTCGTTAAATAATGCGCGCATGGTCTGCTCATGACGAAGGCCAGATACTTGCTCTGCCCAGTTCTTAGCATCACCCCAATCAGCCTCTTGCTCAACATCTACCGCAATCATGTCGACATTGATGGAGATGCCGGTGTGTGATGCAAAAGCCATCTCTGCGATACAGGCAAATAAACCACCATCAGAGCGATCGTGATATGCCAGTAATTGATTGCCTTTACGCAACTCGATTACCGCGGCGGCCAGTGCTTTGAGATCTTCTGGGTGATCTACATTGGGAGCTGCTTTACCAGACTGATTGAGCACTTGAGCCAGGATACTTCCCGCCATACGGTTTTTACCGCGACCCAAATCAATCAAAATCAATTCGGTTTCTAAAGCTACACCAAACTCATCTTGAAGTTTTAGCAAAGGTGTTGTTGTTTTACGAACGTCCTGAACTGCTGCAAAAGCAGAGATGATTAGTGAAACTGGAGAAACTACTTTTTTAGCTTGATCACCCTCTTGCCATGCTGTTGCCATGGATAAGGAGTCTTTGCCAACAGGAATAGAAATTCCCAGGGCTGGACATAAATCCATGCCAATCGCTTTAACTGAGTCATATAGCTTTGCATCCTCACCAGGTGAGCCACAAGCGGCCATCCAATTAGCAGAGAGCTTAACGTCCTCTAAGCGACGAATATCTGCAGCCAATACATTGGTAATGGCTTCACCTACAGCCATTTTCGCGGCAGCTGGTGCATCGATCACGGCTAATGGAGTGCGCTCACCCATCGACATGGCTTCACCGCGATAGCCTTTGTAATCCATCAAGGTAACAGCACAGTCAGCCACAGGCACTTGCCAAGGACCTACAAAGGGGTCGCGCGCGTTGAGGCCACCGACGGTACGGTCACCAATAGTAATTAAGAATGACTTACTGGCAACAGTAGGTTGCTGTAAAACCCAAGCAATACATTGCGCAAGATCAGCGTCAGTAACATCTAGCTCTTCAAATTCTTGAGCAACGCGCTTTACATCACGATGCATGCGTGGAGGCTTTCCAAGCAATACCTCCATTGGCATATCAATTGGCATGGCAGCATCACTACCAGCAACTTCTTTGCTATCACTTAACTGAAGTTGACGCTCTATTGTGGCTTCACCGACTACGGCAAATGGGCAACGCTCGCGCTCACATAGAGACTTGAAAAGCTCCAAGTCTTTAGATTCAATTGCGAGAACATAGCGCTCTTGAGATTCATTGCACCAAATTTCTGCAGGGCTCATACCGCTCTCTTCTAGCGGTACTTTTCGTAATTGAAATTGCGCCCCTAAACCAGCGCCATCAGCAAGCTCTGGGAATGCATTTGATACACCCCCAGCACCAACGTCATGAATCGAAACAATCGGGTTGTTTGTACCCATGGTAATGCAGGAGTTAATCACCTCTTGCGCACGACGTTCCATTTCTGGGTTACCGCGTTGGACTGAATCAAAATCTAAATCTGCAGTATTAGTACCGGTTGCAACAGAACTACCCGTTGCGCCACCCATACCAATACGCATACCAGGACCACCTAATTGAATAAACAAGTGTCCCGCTTTAATTTGTTTCTTTGCCGTGTGGATAGAGTCAATACTACCAATACCACCTGCAATCATGATGGGCTTGTGATAACCGCGACGAACACCCTCTAAGGTTTGTTCGAATACGCGGAAATAACCACCCAAAATAGGGCGACCGAATTCATTATTAAATGCGGCACCACCCAACGGGCCATCAATCATGATTTGGAGAGGTGTAGCAATGCGCTCAGGCTTGCCGTATTTCTCAGCTTCCCATGGTAAATCAGTGCCCGGAATATTGAGGTTGGAGACAGTGAAGCCAGTGAGGCCCGCCTTAGGGCGTCCACCTACACCTGTTGCACCCTCGTCTCGAATCTCACCGCCAGCTCCAGTAGAGGCGCCTTGGAATGGTGCAATTGCTGTGGGATGATTATGCGTTTCCACCTTCATTAAGGTGTGAACTAGTCGCATGTCTTTTTCATAACGACGATCTTGACCTTTAGGTGACCAAGTTTCCGATTCAGCTCCTACCATCACCGCTGAGTTATCAGAGTAGGCAACAATGGTGCCTTCAGGCTGCAGTTGATGTGTATTGCGAATCATCGCAAATAAGGATTTTTCCTGATCATCGCCATCAATGGTCCAACTGGAATTAAATATCTTGTGACGGCAGTGCTCACTGTTCGCCTGTGCAAACATAATCAACTCAACATCACTTGGATTACGCATTAAACGTATAAAGTTCTCAACTAAATAAAGCACCTCATCTTCAGAGAGTGCGAGACCCAGTTCTTGGTTAGCTTTATCTAATGCAGATCTACCCTCAGTAAGCACAGGGATTCGTACCAAAGGTTTGTCGGGAAGAGATTGGTACAAAGCGCTTGCTTCATTAACATCGCAGATGATAACTTCCGTCATCCGATCATGAAGAGCGGCTAATACCAGTTGCTCTTGTTCCGTGCTGAGCGTTTTTTTACCTTGCCACGCGTATTGAATACCTCGCTCAATACGTAAAATTTGAAGACCACATTGACGAGCAATATCCGTAGCTTTACTAGCCCATGGTGAGACTGTGCCAAAACGGGGAATCGAAATCGCAGATTGTTTGTCAGAAGCCTTACTGAATATAGAGCCGCCAACCTTCATTACCGACACAAAAGGCTGGCCGTAAGTCAGCAGACTTTCGAGCACCTCTCTGTCTTTGGCATTGAGTTGAGACTCAGACCAAATGAAATGAAGGAATTGAGCCTCAATGGACTCAAGTTGAATTCCTTGGGCTGCAAGCGAAGCTAAAAGTCGCTGTTGGCGGAAGGCAGAAAGGGCATTTGCCCCGAGCAAACAACAGAATGATGACATGCCAAGATTATAAGGTTTTGATTAAACCAATCGTCCGCCATGTAGGCTCAATTGACGTGCGCACCGAGCAGCTAAGGCTGGATCGTGGGTCACCAAAATTAGTGTGGAGGAATTTTCCCGATTCAGCTCAAAAAGGAGCTCGATCACCCTATTTCCGCTGGCCTCATCTAGGCTTCCGGTGGGTTCATCAGCAAACAGGATAGCTGGCTTGTTAATAAAGGCTCGGGCTAGTGCAACACGCTGCTGTTCGCCCCCAGAAAGGGTTTTGGGAAAATGATTGGCTCTTGGAGTTAAGCCAACCTTTTCTAGCCACTCCAGGGCAGACAGGCGAGCTTCAGCCTGAGGTTTCCCAGCAATCTCAAGAGGGAGCATCACATTCTCCAGAGCAGTCAGATGAGGCAAGAGCTGAAATGATTGAAAGACAAAGCCAACTAACTGGCCACGTAAGCGTGCCCTGCCATCTTCATCTAGCAAGTTGAGGTTTTGCCCCATGAGGTCAATTTGCCCAGCGCTTGGCAGATCTAATCCAGCCAGCAGGCTTAACAAAGTACTTTTTCCAGAGCCTGAAGCCCCCACAATGGCCACACTTTCCCCTTGCTCGATCTGAAAGCTCAGGTCGTGCAAAATACTCAGGTTGCCATCAGCCGTATTAACCAGCTTGCTTACACGATCGGCAACAATCGAATTAGACTGTTTGTTCATATGAAAATTTTCAAGAATGGGGAAATGCAGACTCAGCTTTTAATCGCTAATAAATTCATTACGGGTCTATTTTGCCTCTTAATGAGTATTTGTTCTTGGGCCCAAGTAAAGCCTGTCATTCTGGTATTGGGCGATAGTCTTTCGGCGGAATATGGTCTACCGCGTGGAACTGGCTGGGTTACGCTGCTTGAAGCGGAGCTTGGAAAAGATAAAAGTCCTTGGAGCGTATTTAATGCCAGTATTAGCGGTGAGACTAGCTCAGGTGGATTAACCCGCCTCCCTGCACTCTTGAACCAGAAAAAACCAGGGGTCGTCCTGATCGAGTTAGGTGCAAACGATGCTTTGCGCGGATTACCCATAAATCAAACAGAAACCAATCTACGTCAGATGATTCAGATGAGCAAGAAATCCGGCGCCAAGGTATTGCTCTGTGGCATTCAGATTCCATCAAATTATGGCCAAACTTACACCAAGGAATTTAAACAGATCTATCCTCAGTTAGCCAGTCAAGAGCGAATTGAGTTGCTACCTTTCTTTTTAGAGGGCGTTGCCACTAAACCAGAATTATTTCAGGCGGATCGACTGCACCCAAATGAAGAAGCGCAAAGCATTATCTTTAAAAACGTATGGGGCTCAATGGCCCCATATAGAAACTTGCTAAAAAAATTACCTTAGCTTAGCTTCCCGCACTTCCCGAGCTTGCTTGCTTTAGTGGGTTAATTACCTTAACGCCAGCGCTATTGCGCCAGTAGCCCATAAAGCCGGCAAACTCTGACTGCGCAGCCAACGCTTGAATCTGCTGCGCTTGTGCTTTATAAACTTTAGGATCTACTACTGTCGGTTGACGCACCTGATCGATGCGATAAATTATGCTTCCAACACCTGGGTTGGTAACCGAAACTACAGCCGGTAATTTACTTGGGTTTACGGCCATAACCTCATCCATAGATGGGCCCACTAAGCTACCTGGCTTATTGCGTGAAATCCAGTTTGCACTACTAAAACCAGCAATATCTTTTGGATCCTTTTCAAGGGCAGTCAATCTCTCATGAGCAGCAGTAACCGCCAGCTTCTCAGCGGCACGTTGACTCACTTGACGCTTCACTTCTGCCGCAACATCTTTATAAGGTAAAACTTGTGCTGGATAAAAAGTCACCACGCGAGCGGAAACAAATACACCGGGTGTTATTTGCACAGCCTCTGTGTTGCGCTTATTTTTAAGGGCGTCATCACCATAGAGCGACTGAACTACTTTGGCATTGGCCAAAGGATGATCTCTGGTCACACCAGCTGCACCACCACGTGTGACACCCTGCTGAGTTTGAATGCTGAGCTTTAACTTATCTGCGGCCGGTTTTAAGCTATCCGATTGGTCATAAGTGATATTTGCAAACTGATCTGCTTTTTCATTAAAAGCCTTAGATTCCTCTTTCGGATCCGCCTTTAGCACAATGTATTCGACATCCATATATTCAGGACGTTCAAATAACTTGGCATTAGTCTCATAAAAAGCCTGCAACTCTTCAGTACTTGGATTTACCTTAGCTAAATAATCTTTGGCATTGAACTGCAAAGTCTGAATCTGTCTTTCAGTTTCATATAAAGATGAAACTATTGCGGATAACTTTGGGCTGGCTAATTCTGTACGAGCAACTGAATTTACCAGCTGTTGAATTTTTAAATCAAAACTTTGGCCAGCATAAAACTGCTCTTCATTAATGCCATTACTAGCGAGCAACTGCTTAAAGCGCACATCATCAAATGTGCCATCTTGCCGATATAAAGCACGAATCTGTGGAATCTTTTGCAGGCTATTGACTAGCTCTTGCTTGCCCACTTGAAGGCGGAGGTCGCTGACAGCGAAACCGAGGATGCGCTGTTGCAATAACTCGTTCAGGATGGCCTGACGAAATGGAAGACTTTGAGCAATCTGTGGATTTCCGCCAACTCGCTCAGCTTGACGTTTTGCAGCAGTATCAACCTCTTGCGCAGTAATGGGCTTGTCATTGACCTTAACAATGTCAGTTTCTTTATCCATAAATCCGGAGTAACTCGAGATACCGAACAAGGCGAAAGAAGGAACTATGAATAGCATCAAAATAAACTGCAGAATTCTTTTGTGTTTACGTACTGAATCAAACATAAATTAATCGCTCGAAAATGAAGTCAATAATACGAGTGTACTAGGCGCAGAGTCTAGAAGGTACTAGAAAGCCTATTGGTGGGAAAAAATAGAAATGGGGAAACTGGTGGGCGCTGACGGGATCGAACCGCCGACATTCTGCGTGTAAGGCAGACGCTCTACCATCTGAGCTAAGCGCCCCAAATTAGTACAGACGAGATTGTAACCTAGTGTAGGAGTAAAAGAGGGATTCTTCAACAAAGTGGGTCGTAATAAACCATTCAATCTGACTAAAAATCCCTCAAATATCCGATAGCATCAATGCTTCAAGACCTCTCCGGTAGAAAGCTTTTCATTCGCTTTACTAGCTTCAGCAGCCTTTTTAGCAAGCTCTTCTGGCGTTGGATCAGACAAAGCAACTGGTTTTCGCTCCAAAGCCAACTCCAAAACTTTATCGATCCATCGCACCGGCACGATTTCAATTGCATTCTTGACGTTATCAGGAATATCAATTAAATCTTTCACGTTTTCCTCCGGAATCAATGCAAGCTTGATGCCACCGCGATGCGCTGCCAATAGCTTCTCTTTTAAACCGCCAATCGGAAGCACCTCGCCGCGCAAGGTAATCTCACCTGTCATCGCCACATCCGAACGGATTGGAATGCCCGTAAAAACAGATACCAAGGCAGTTGTGATTGCGATACCAGCTGAAGGCCCATCTTTCGGGGTCGCACCATCAGGGAAGTGAATGTGAATATCCTTCTTCTCAAATGCCTCGTCAGTAATACCTAGAGCTCTTGCACGTGAGCGCACCACAGTTTTTGCCGCTTCCACAGACTCCTTCATGACATCGCCAATAGAGCCCGTGCGGGTAATAACACCTTTACCGGGCATCACTGCTGCTTCAATGGTGAGTAGATCACCACCAACTTCAGTCCAAGCCAGGCCAGTTACTTGGCCAACTTGATTCTCTTTTGCTGCAAGACCAAAGTCATACATCTTCACAGACAGGAACTTCTCTAGGTTGTCAGCATTTACAGTAATTGGAGCGGCTTCTTTTTTCAGGAGCAGCAACTTCACCACCTTACGACAAATCTTGCTGATTTCTCGCTCCAAGGACCGAACACCAGCTTCACGAGTGTAATAACGAATCATGCTGCGAACAGCAGACTCCTCGATCTTCAATTCATCTTTCTTTAGGCCATTATTCTTAATCTGTTTAGGGATCAAGTAATTGGTAGCAATGCTGGTCTTCTCATCTTCTGTATAACCAGCAAGACGAATAATTTCCAAGCGATCTAATAGTGGGCCAGGAATATTCAATGAGTTTGATGTAGCAACAAACATCACATCGGAGAGATCAAAATCAACTTCAACATAGTGATCCTGGAATGTATGATTCTGCTCAGGATCTAAGACCTCTAGCAAGGCACTCGCGGGATCTCCGCGGAAATCCATACCCATCTTGTCGACTTCATCTAAGAGAAATAAAGGATTACGCACACCTACTTTAGTCAAGCTAGACAGAATCTTGCCTGGCATGGAACCAATATAGGTGCGACGATGCCCCCGAATTTCAGATTCATCACGTACGCCACCCAATGCCATACGCACAAACTTGCGGTTTGTTGCGCGGGCAATCGATTGACCTAGGGAAGTTTTACCAACTCCTGGGGGGCCCACTAAGCAGAGAATTGGGGCCTTGACACGATCAACCCGTTGTTGAACCGCGAGATATTCCAAAATACGCTCTTTAACTTTATCAAGACCGTAGTGATCTTCATCCAATACTTTTTCAGCATTCGTCAAATCATTATTGATCTTGGTTTTCTTCTTCCACGGAAGCGTCACCAAGGTATCAATGAAGTTACGAATCACTGTCGCTTCAGCAGACATTGGTGACATCAACTTCAGTTTCTTCAGTTCAGACTCAGCCTTTTTAAGAGCTTCCTTAGGCATGCGAGCAGCTTTAATGCGCTTCTCGAGTTCCTCGAGATCAGCGCCCTCTTCACCCTCACCTAATTCTTTTTGAATGGCTTTGACTTGTTCGTTCAAGTAGTACTCGCGCTGACTCTTTTCCATCTGACGCTTTACACGTCCACGAATACGCTTCTCAACTTGCAAAATATCGATCTCGCTCTCAAGATCAGCCAAAAGACTTTCAAGACGCTGCACTACATCAGCCATCTCCAGCAAACGTTGCTTTTGCTCAAGCTTTACTGGCAGATGTGCGCAAATCGTATCCGCCAAACGGCTTGGATCATCAATACCACCTAATGAGGAGAGAATTTCTTGAGGTACTTTTTTGTTCAACTTTACGTACTGATCAAACTGCGCCATGATGGCGCGACGTAATGCCTCAGTCTCGTGAGCGTCCAATGAGGACATTGCTGTTGGGGTAGCTTCGCAGGAAAAGTAACCTTGACTATCTTCCACTTGGCTAACTTCAGCGCGTTGAACACCTTCAACCAATACTTTCACTGTACCGTCAGGCAACTTAAGCATCTGCAGAATGTTGGCAATGCAGCCAACATCGTAGAGGTCCTCTACGCTAGGCTCATCTTTCGCTGCAGTCTTTTGTGCCACTAAAAGCACATTCTTGCCAGTTTCCATGGCCGCTTCTAAGGCTTTGATGGATTTTGGACGCCCCACAAACAATGGAATCACCATATGAGGAAATACCACTACATCCCTTAATGGGAGCAGTGGCAGTTGAATAGGTTCAGAGGGTAGTAATAAGTGGCCAGGCATGGGGCAATTCCTCCAAAATAGTCATTCCGTAAAAATCTCTAAAAAAGCCGTACCACTAGATACGGACAATATTTAGGAACAGGATACTACCTATGTGGGTGCCGCCTAGCGAAAAACAAGGGGGAAATATGCAAAAAGTGAGTAAAAATCTACTGAAAACAGTAAAAAGTAGCAAAAATTAGGCTTTTTTACTCAATTCTGTAGATTCTTCACCTTGCTTGTAGACCAAGATGGGCTTGCCACCCTCAGCAATAGCACTTTCATCAATGACAACCTTTTGAACATTCTTCAAAGATGGTAGGTCATACATTACATCCATGAGGGATCCCTCAAGAATAGAGCGAAGGCCGCGAGCGCCAGTTTTTCGGGCAATAGCTTTCTTAGCAATGGCTGACAAAGCTGCTGGGCGAACTTCAAGCTCAGAGCCCTCCATTGTTAATAGTGCCTGGTATTGCTTAACCAAGGCATTCTTGGGCTCAGTCAAGATCTGAATTAAAGCAGTTTCATCCAATTGCGCCAAAGTAGCTACCACCGGCAAACGACCAATCAATTCGGGAATGAGGCCGAACTTAATGAGATCTTCAGGCTCCACTTCAATTAAGAGGTCACTAACACCGCGATCATCTTTGCCTGGAACAGTTGCATTAAATCCAATACCAGTCTTCGCAGTGCGTTGCTGAATGACCTTCTCAAGACCATCAAACGCTCCGCCACAAATAAACAAAATATTGGTTGTGTCGACTTGTAAGAAATCTTGGTTTGGATGCTTACGGCCACCTTGTGGGGGCACAGAAGCCATGGTGCCCTCAACTAGCTTTAACAACGCTTGTTGGACACCCTCACCCGATACATCACGCGTAATGGATGGGTTATCTGACTTACGAGAGATCTTATCGATCTCATCGATATAAACAATTCCGCGCTGGGCTTTTTCTACGTTGTAGTCACAAGCCTGTAACAGCTTTTGAATAATGTTCTCCACATCTTCACCAACATAACCGGCCTCAGTCAATGTGGTTGCATCAGCCATCACAAAAGGCACATCCAACATACGCGCTAAAGTCTGAGCTAACAATGTTTTACCAGAGCCAGTTGGGCCGATCAGCAAAATATTGCTCTTGGCCAATTCAACGCCATCGACCATAGCCTTAGCAGGAATCTTAGATTCCTTTTTATCAGCAGCTTCAATAGCCTTACCGTCTTTATCTAGCTTCTCTTTTTTTGGCTTTGGCAAATACTGTAAGCGTTTGTAGTGGTTATAAACCGCTACCGCCAAAGTCTTCTTAGCATGATCCTGGCCAATCACATATTGATCTAAGTTCTCACGAATCTGATGGGGTATTGGCAGTGAATCATCGCCCTCAAGCTTGGGTAGCTTTGACAACTCTTCTTGAATAATGTCTGTACAGAGATCAATACACTCATCGCAAATAAATACGGATGGACCAGCAATCAGTTTTTTAACTTCATGCTGACTCTTGCCGCAAAAAGAGCAGTACAGAACTTTGTCTGCGCTAGTAGTAGTGTTGATATCGCTCAAAATGGTTGTCTAAAAAGAAATTCGAATTAAGGGCGCTTATCGATAACTTTATCGATCAAGCCATACTCTTGAGCCTGGTCTGCAGACATGAAGTTATCACGATCAGTATCTTTAGCAATTGTTTCTATCGTTTGACCTGTACGATCAGACAAAATCTTATTCAAGCGCTCCCGTAAATAGAGAATTTCACGAGCCTGAATTTCAATGTCTGAAGCTTGGCCACGTGCACCACCTAATGGCTGATGAATCATCACGCGTGAGTTAGGCAAGGCGTAGCGCTTGCCCTTCTCACCAGCACATAACAAGAATGCACCCATGCTGGCAGCCATACCCATACATAAAGTGCTCACATGCGGTTTGATGAACTGCATGGTGTCGTAGATTGCTAAACCAGCTGATACGGAACCACCAGGAGAGTTGATATACAGAGAAATTTCTTTATCTGGATTCTCGCTCTCGAGGAATAACAACTGGGCAATCACTAAGTTTGCGGTTTGATCATTTACTTCACCAACCAAGAAAACAACGCGTTCTTTAAGTAAACGAGAGTAGATGTCATAGGCCCTCTCACCTCGACCAGAGGTTTCAATGACCATTGGAACTAAACCCAAACCTTTGGGCTCTAGATTCTCAGACTGGAAATGATTCTGGTTCATGTGATCAGACCTTTATTTAATGAATGTATTAGCTGAGTTTGCTGAGTTCTTCGAAGGTAACTGCTTTATCAATCACTTTAGCTTGGGAAGTGAAATACTTGATCACATTATCTTCAAGAACTAAATTCTCGATATCCTTGAGGCGACTAGGATTGCTGTAGAACCAACGAACCACCTCTTTTGGATCTTCATAAGTAGCCGCTTGCTCATCAATCTCCGCTTTAATTTGATCTGCAGTAGCAGCTAAATTCTGTTGTTTCACCAAGTCGCTCAAAATTAAACCAAGGCGAACACGCTTGAGGGCTTGCTCAGCAAACATCTCAGCAGGAATTGGGGCATCTTTAGCATTTGGAATACCCCGCTGTATCAAGTCTTGACGTGCAGACTCCACTAAACGCTCTTGCTCTTGAGCAACTAAAGACTTGGGTGCATCTAGTTCGCAAATACTGTTGAGCTTCTCCATGACTTGACCTTTTAATAAGGAAGTAATGCGACGCTTGGTTTCACGATCTAAATTCTCTTTGACTTCTTCACGCATCTTGGCAACGCCACCCTCGGTAACGCCTAAGGACAATGCGAACGCATCATCAACTGCTGGTAGGTGTGCCCAATTGACTGACTTCACGGTGATGGTGAAATCAGCAGTTTTACCGGCAACATCTTTACCGTGGTAATCCGCTGGGAAGCTTAATGGGAAAGTTTTACTATCACCTGATTTAAGTCCCAATGTAGCAGCTTCAAATTCTGGGAGCATGCGGCCTTCGCCGAGCACGTATTCAAAATTTTCCGCTTTACCGCCAGCAAATTCAACGCCATCGATCTTGCCAACAAAGTCAATAACCACTTGGTCGCCGGCTTGCGCAGCTGTATTCGCACCGCCATCACCATGAGCACCGGCGTCGCCGCGTGGATGGTAATGGACCTGTTGCTTGCGCAATACATCCAGTGCACGATCAATCTCTGCATCGGAGATATCCGTTGTGTACTTAGTTACTTCTGCTTTGCTGAAATCGCCAATCTTCACCTCTGGCAAAACTTCAAAGTAAGCATCAAACACGATTTTGTCTGCGTTTAATTCTGATTTGGGATCGAGACGTGGTTGACCAGCCAGTAGAATTTTTTCTTTTTGAGCCAGATCATAGAATAGTTCAGAGGCTTTATCGAACTGAAGTTCAAAATCGACTTGCATGCCGTATTGCTTTTCAACCATGGTCTTAGGAACTTTGCCTGGCCGAAAGCCTGGGGCTTTCATGGTTTTACCCAATTTAGTCAAACGGTCTTCTCTTGCCTTGGCCAAATCGGCACGGGCAAACTCTAAGGTCACTTTGCGGTCTAACTGACCTAAATTTTCTATCTGCACAGCCATTCTCGTCTCTTAATTGAAAATCGGATTATGTGAAGCCCAAGCCAAGTAGCTATCTTGTGGTGCGAGGAGGGGGACTCGAACCCCCACACCATTGCTGGCGTCAGGACCTAAACCTGGTGCGTCTACCAATTTCGCCATCCTCGCGCGAATTCCGCAAA
>CANGWT010000010.1 GCA_947457745.1 Burkholderiaceae bacterium
CGGTCTTGGGCTTACGCTGGCTCAAACTTTTGTGCAGCAGCACCAAGGCTTTATTGCTTGTGACAGCCGTCCTGGACGGACTGATTTCCATATTCAAATTCCTTACCGTAGGCAGGAGAAAGTAATATGAAACCCGTTTGGATCGTAGATGATGATCAATCTATTCGTTGGGTCTTAGAAAAAGCACTTACTCGCGAGAATATTCCTCATAAGAGTTTTTCCAATCCCAATGATGTGCTTGATGCATTGGAAAAAGATGCGCCACAGGTATTGATTTCAGATATTCGAATGCCGCGTGGCAATGGTTTGGATCTTTTGCAGAATGTAAAAGAAACCCATCCACTACTTCCGGTCATCATCATGACTGCTTATTCTGATCTAGATTCTGCGGTCTCGTCTTTTCAAGGTGGTGCATTTGAATACCTTACTAAGCCATTTGATATTGATAAAGCGGTTGAGTTGATTCGTCGTGCCATGGAGCAGAGCGAGCGCAATCAATCTGGCAATAAAGAAATGAATGGTTGGAGGCAAGAGTCGACTGAAATTATTGGCCAAGCTCCGGCAGTACAGGAAGTCTTCAGGGCGATCGGACGTCTAGCTCAGTCACATTCAACAGTATTAATTACAGGTGAGTCTGGTACTGGTAAAGAGTTAGTAGCGCAAGCATTGCATAAGCATAGTCCGCGTGCGAAAGGTCCATTTGTTGCCTTTAGTACTGCAGCAGTACCCAAGGACTTGTTGGAATCAGAGTTGTTTGGTCACGAGCGCGGTGCTTTCCCTGGGGCTTTGACTTTACGTCGTGGCCGTTTTGAGCAGGCTGATGGCGGCACCTTATTCTTAGATGAGATTGGTGAAATTCCATTCGACTTACAAACGCGTTTATTGCGCGCTCTGACTGATGGTCATTTTTACCGTGTTGGTGGTCAAGATCCGATTAAAGCGAATGTACGCATTATTGCGTCGACCCACCAAAACTTAGAAGCCCGAGTAGCTGCAGGTGCTTTCCGGGAAGATTTACTGCACCGCTTAAATGTCATTCGTTTGCGCATGCCAGCATTGCGCGAGCGAACTGAGGACATCCCCGTTTTGGCGCGGCACTTTATGTTGTCCTGTGCAAAGTCTTTAGGGGTAGAAGCTAAAAATCTTTCGGATGACGTTTTAAAAGAAATTAGCTCCATGCCATTTCCTGGCAATGTACGTCAATTAGAAAACCTCTGTCACTGGTTGACAGTAATGACGCCGTCTAATGTCATTGGTGTAAGTGATTTGCCTGCTGACATTTTGGCAGAAGCAGGTGAACAACCGGTTCTGTTGCAGGGCGAGTCTAGCTCTAATGTGCAGCCTGCTGTTAAGACTGGCTCCGTAGATTGGGAGGGCGGTTTAGGTCGCCTTGCGGTCAAAATGTTGCAGGATGGAGATTCAGAAGTGTATGACGTGTTGTGCTCTAAATTTGAAAAGGCAGTACTGCAGGCTGCACTAGAAGTTACGCGTGGTAGACGTGTAGAAGCAGCTCAAAGACTGGGTATCGGGCGCAATACAATTACTCGGAAGTTGCAGGAGCTGGGAATTAATGACTGATTCAATCAGAATAGCTGCTTGGAATGTGAATTCTCTGAAGGTGCGCTTGCCCCAGGTACTCAAATGGTTGCAAGATCATGAGCGGGCAAAAACACCTATTGATGCACTCTGTCTTCAGGAGCTTAAGCTGACTGATGATAAGTACCCGCATCAAGAGCTTGAAGAGGCGGGATATATCAGCATTGCAGCTGGGCAAAAAACCTATAACGGTGTGGCTATTATTGTTCGCAAAGCAGCATTAGCGCCTATTGTTACTGACCATGACACTACTTTTCTAAAGCCCATTAGAAATATTCCAGCTAATCTAGATGAGCAACAACGCATCTTAGCTGCCACAGTATGCTTTAGGGGAATGCATCCTATTCGCCTAGTTTCAGCATACTTCCCTAATGGGCAATCGCCTGATAGCGACAAGTTTGTTTACAAATTAGGCTGGCTCAAAGCGCTAGAAAATTGGTTAAAAGAAGAATTAACTCAGAATAGCCGCTTAGCCCTTTTGGGTGACTTCAATATCGCACCAAGTGATGTGGACGTACATGACCCCTCAAAATGGATAGGGCAAAACCTAGTTTCCCCAGAAGAGCGTAAGGCCTTCCAGCAACTACTGGAATTAGGTTTGACAGACTCTTTCCGAATGTTTGAGCAGGCGCCCAAATCATTTAGCTGGTGGGATTACCGCATGATGGGCTTCAGAAGAAACGCGGGTATGCGAATCGACCACATTCTCCTGAGTGATGACTTAAAAGAAAAGTGCAACTCAAGCATCATCGATAAAGAGCCGCGCACCTGGGAGCAGCCTTCAGATCATGCCCCAGTTATTGCGGAAATTAAAGCTTAGATCATCGCCTTCATTGAGTCACTAAGCCGCCGTGACGAAGTAGGGCATCGATGCTGGGCTCGCGGCCTCTGAATGCCTTAAATGATTCAGCGGCAGGGCGGCTACCACCCACCTCCAGAATCTCTTGGCGATAGCGTATACCCGTTTTCTCATCAAGTACGCTACCGCTAAGTTTGGCTGCTTCTTCAAAAGCAGAATAGACATCGGCAGAAAGTACTTCCGCCCATTTGTAGCTGTAATAACCAGCAGCATAGCCACCAGCAAAGATATGGCTAAAGGTGTTTATCCAGCGAGAGATGGATGCCTGCGGTATGACATTAAATTGATCCGCAATGTTTCTAGATAGATCGAGTACAGCCTGCCCATGTGCACTCTTGGGATCAAAGCTGGCGTGCAGACGCCAATCAGTTAGTGACATCACAACCTGGCGCAAAGTCATATAACCATTTTGAAAATTCTTGGCAGCAAGTATTTTTTCAAATAACTCACGTGGCAGCGGTTTTCCAGTTTCTGCATGTGCTGTCATTTTTTCCAAGACCTCCCATTCCCAGCAGAAGTTTTCCATGAACTGACTTGGTAACTCTACGGCATCCCACTCAACACCATTGATCCCAGATACGCCTAATGCACTGACTTGCGTTAATAGGTGATGTAGGCCATGTCCACTCTCATGGAAGAGTGTGATCACATCATCATGAGTAATTGTCGGTTGGCGCAATGCACCATTTACCTTTACCGGAGCTGCAAAGTTGCAGACTAGATACGCTACTGGTATCTGGATTTCGCCATTAGGTAATTCACGACGACCGCGCGCATCATCCATCCAAGCCCCGCCACGTTTGCCTGACCTAGCGTAGGGGTCCAGATAAAAATAGGCCACCGTGTTGTCAGTAGCATTTTTTACTGAGAAGGACTGCACATCTGCATGCCAAGTTGGCAGATCGGCCTTTTCAATCTTCACGCCAAATAAAGTTTGAATAACACCAAACAAGCCCTCTAATACTTTAGACAAGGGGAAATATTGTTTCAGCTCATTTTCAGAAAAGGAATAGCGTTCTTGCTTCAATCTCTCGGAAGCATAGGCAATATCCCAAGGCTCCAATCCATCGAAAATAGAGAGTTTGGCCTTGGCAAAGTCAGAAAGTTCTTGCCAATCCTTTAGTGCAAAAGGTTTCGCCTTTTGAGCAAAATTTGTTAAGAAGGTGTCTACTTCCTCAACGCTGCTCGCCATTTTGGGCGCCAAACTCAGAGCAGCATAGTTCTTGAATCCCAGCATACGTGCTTCTTCATCGCGCAGCTTTAGCTGCTCAAGCATATTTTGCGTATTATCCCAATCGAGCTTGCCTTCAGAGTATTGAGGGCCTAGTTCAGAAGCTCGAGTTACGTAGGCTTCATACATTAGGCGACGTAGTACCCGGTTATCGGAGTACTGCATTAGTGGGTAATAAGAAGGAAAGTGCAATGAAAATGCCCAGCCTTGTAGATTCTTCTGTTGGGCAAGATCAGCTGCAGCGGCAATGGTGTCTTCAGGTAAGCCAGCCAACTCAGCATGGTCAGCAATAAGATGAATAAATCCATCGGTGGCATCTAAAACATGATCAGAGAAAGTCTTGCCTAGCAATGCTTGTTCATCTTGAATCTCTGCGAAGCGGGGCTTATCAGCATCGCTAAGCTCTGCGCCACCTAGACGGAAGTCTCTTAAAGAGTTTTCAATCACTTTTTTCTGGGCGGAATTGAGTTTTGAAAAGTCGCCACCTTCACTCAGGGCTTTAAACTTTTCATATAGCGCAAGATTTTGTCCTAAGCTTGAAAAGAAGGCGGTTACTTTAGGCATCATCTCACCATAAGCTGCTCTGAGCTCAGGCGTATCTGCAACACTATTGAGATGAGAAATCACTCCCCAAGATCTACTTAAGGATTCAGTTGCATCCTCAAGGGGTTCAACCAAATCATTCCAGTTTGCTGGGGTGACTGGGTTCACTGCATGATCCACTGCATATTGCGCCTGATGCAGAAGGAAATCGATTGCTGGCGCAATGTCGGATGGCTTTACCTCGGAGTAAGTGCAAATAGATCTACCGAATGCAATCAGTGGATTTTTTTGGAGTTCAGGAGAGGGCCTTGATGTTATTGATGTAGTCATCCCTATAGCTTAACGGACGACAGAAACTTTTGCTAATCAGACCCCCAAAAAAGCCTCGACTGAAGGCGTCTATTAAGACGGCTTTGCCGCCTTTTCTGCTGCCTCTAGGGTGTTCATCAGAAGCATGGTAATCGTCATCGGGCCTACGCCACCTGGCACGGGTGTGATCCAACCAGCAACGTATTGAACGGCATCAAAATCTACGTCGCCACAGAGTTTCCCATCAGGCATACGATTAATACCCACGTCAATCACTACAGCACCATTTTTGACCATATCGCCGGTAATCATTTTTGGCTTGCCAGTCGCAACTACCAAAATATCAGCATCCTTAGTGTGATGCGCCAAGTCACGAGTCTTGCTATTACAAATGGTAACTGTCGCACCCGCTTGTAGCAAGAGCATAGCCATCGGTTTGCCAACAATATTAGAGGCTCCCACGATCACTGCACGAGCACCGCGAATCGGATATTCAATGCTTTCCAACATTTTCATACAGCCATAAGGAGTGCATGGCTTGAATTCTGGCTGGCCCACCATTAAGGCTCCAGCATTGGCTACGTGAAACCCATCCACATCTTTTGCTGGTGCAATGGCTTCAAGTACGCGCTCGGATGCAATGTGTTCAGGAAGCGGTAGTTGCACTAAGATTCCGTGGATTGCTGGATCAGCATTGAGAGTAGCAATACGAGCTAGCAATTCTTCTTCGCCTAACTCTACGGAATAGCGCTCAAGCACAGAGTGGAAACCAACATCTTCACAGGCTTTGACTTTGTTTCTAACATAAACCTGGCTGGCGGGATTTTCGCCAACAACGATAACTGCTAAACCTGGTCTAACACCTTTCGCGGTGACGATTGCTCCACGAGCAGCAATTTCAGTGCGTAATTTTTTGGATAGGGCGACGCCATCGAGTAACTGTGCAGGCATAAAAAAATTAATTGGGTTGTGGATCAGAAAGGGCAAGACGAAGAAGATCTGCAACAGTATTGACGTTGAGCTTTTCCATAATATTCGCACGATGTGCCTCTACAGTTTTGATCGAGATACTCAGATCATCTGCGATTTGCTTATTCAAGCGACCGGCTACGATTCGCTCGAGCACTTGGCGCTCACGCCCAGTGAGTTTACTCAAGAGGCTCTGGGTTACCTTGCGCTGACTTGCTTGAGAGTAATCAATCCGCGCTTTTCCAAGCATTCGATCTACTAAGCCGCAGAGATCGTTTTCTTTAAATGGTTTTTCGATAAAGTCTACTGCCCCACGCTTCATGGTAGAAACTGCCATTGACACATCACCGTGACCAGTAATGAAAGCAACTGGCATAGGTAGGTTTTCACTAATTAGACGCTCTTGGAGTTCAAGGCCAGACATGCCGGACATGCGGACATCTAGGATGGCGCAGGAGATGGTTGATTTGTCGGTACTTTGGAGTGACTGCAAGAAACGCTCAGCACTTGCATGACAGCGAACAACATAACCATTGCTTTCAAGTAGCCAGGTGAGGGAGTCGCGAACTGCCTCATCGTCATCTACAACATAAACTACTTCGGCTTGATTGGGTTTGGTGGCAGCACTGATATTCATATTAGCTCTCGCAGATAAACCTAAAAAAATACATAAATTAAACACTATCCTTAGAGCCCGAAGACTCTAGCGGTAATAGTATTGTAAAGGTGCAGCCCGACAACTTTGTATGTTCAGCATCCATCAGATTTGTTGCCCAAAGACGACCCTGATGGGACTCAATTACAGATCTGCAAATGTTCAGACCCATGCCCATACCGTCACTTTTAGTGCTGAAAAAGGGCTCAAACATACGTTCAATCACTGATTTTGCGATTCCGCCACCCGCGTCCCTCACCTGAATGCGCAACATAGCGGGGAAGGTGCTGGTGTCTAAATCGGCCGAAATCCGAACAGGGGGAGCCGACCAGCGAGAAGAGAGAGGGTAAACCTCCCTCAGACTATCCAGAGAGTTTTTCAGGAGATTGACCAAGACCTGCAGAATTAAGACTGGATCTAAGTCGACCGTAGGGAGATTTTCAGTAATTTCAGTGCTAATACTCAAGCGATGGCGATGGGCTTCAATTTCTACCAATCCAACAGCATCATGAATAATTCCAGCAATATCGCAAGACTTTCTTTGCGGTTCACTACGTTTTACAAAGCCTTTAATGCGCTGGATGATTGTGCCAGCGCGATGAGCCTGATCAGATGCCTTTTCTAGTGCCGGAAGAATATCTTTTTGTAAGGCAGGGTCAAGATGACCCTGTAAGCGCTTTGCTACACCCATGCAATAGTTTGAAATTGCAGCAAGCGGTTGATTTAATTCATGGGCTAAGGAAGACGCCATTTCGCCCATGGTTGTTAAACGGCTAGTAAATTGCATCCGCTCTTCTTGTTGACGAGCTAAGTCATCAGCTTCGACGCGAAGCGTAACATCCGTGGCAATTAATAATTGTGCCAATTGACCATCTACCCACGGGACATTACGTCTGCGAACTTCATACCATTTTGAGATTCCCGACGCCTCATCTAGCAATTGAATTTCTTCTGATTCAGTTTCTAGGTAAGGTGATGGGGGTGAAATGGCATCGACTCTCTTACTGCCAGAGTCTTCAGACAGACTTCGCATGATATTTTCATTGATATTACTACCAGCTAATTCAAAGTGACCCTTAGCAGTATTGCCAAAGCGCTCTCGATAGAAGCGATTTGCAAACAATAGCTCACCATTCGTATTTGAAACTACTGAAACTGCTTCATCAAGCCCTTCCAATACGGCAACAAATCGCTCTTGTGAGGCTGCTAATTCCTCTCGAATTTTCTTAGGTTCGGAGATATCAATTAATGAAGTTACCCAGCCAGTTTGCTGCCCCTTTTCATTTACGAGAGGCGCGATAAATGTACGCGTCTGAATGACTGATCCATCCCTGTGGAGAATTGAGCCCTCAATTCCAATTTTCCTTTCTTCACTCAGCGCTATTTCAAGAGCCTTATTCATTTTGTCAGTCAGCTCATTTTTCTGACCTTCAGGCCAGAAGGCAAAAGGGGGGCTCAGCCCGATGAGCTCTTCTGCAGACCACCCAGTCATCTCACAAAATGCTGGATTCACATAAGTAATCACTCTATTCATGTCGTGCGCACGGATTCCTACTGGAGTGGAATTTTCCATCGCACTACGAAAATTGGTTTCTGCCCGAAGATTTGCTTCAGCCTCTTGCCTAACCTGCATCTGCCTGAGAACGGACCATAAGCTCCAAATCACAAATGCACTCAAACCCAGAACTACGCCTATTAACATCCTAAATGTTAAATTCGTGGCTGGCGGGTAGGTGTCAATGCGCAGACTTAGGTTTGGACTGAGAACCCCAATATCCAAACTAGTTTGATTACTAAATGCACGCTTTGGTATATTTTTATCAGATGAGATTGCTAATATCTTGTCGTCATCCGTTATTAAAGTAAATCGATATTGACCCTTGAGCTCGCCAGGGATCATTTCAAGTAGACCCTGTGTTGTATAGAGCACAGCTACCATGCCTTTAATTTCACTACCAGACATCTGGGGAACAGCTTGCCAAAACACATTACGAATTTCTTTTGACACCACTTCGTCGTTTGGAACTTCAAGGGTAATGAACTGACTGAAGGCAGGTCTATTTGTTGCGGTGCTGAGTTCCAGTGTTTTTTTCAAGGCTTGGTTTATCGGTATCGCATTATTTGCCTTATTAAACCAGTCTGTTTTTAAGTTGTCCGTAGGAATTTTCCATAGACGCTGTTCCGCTTCATTAATCCAAGCAATTTGCGCTATTTCATGATTACTTTGCAGAAGATTTTCTGCCTGAATAATCACGTTATCTTTTAACTTTGCGGAATCTCCAGCACTGACATAATCCCTTCCAATGGATTGCAATACATCGGTATTGTTTGCAAAACGTAATTGGATCCGTTGCTTTGCAAAAGAGAGCTCTCTAAATAGTGCAGCTTCTTGCTGGCTCTTTTCTTGTAGTTGTAGGGTGCCCATAATGACCCCCATAACAACTGTAAACAGCACAATGGCTATTAATGGCGTGTAGACAAGCTTAAATCCCCGTATTCGACGGACCCATTTCACAGGCTCTAATTGCCAGATAAAAAATACTATTTTTTTCATGTAATGAGCTTATTTTGCCCTATAGATAGGTTTTCTAAGCTTATTTAACTTTTTAGCTCTTTTGAGTGCGGTGCAATAATATCTCATATAGTGAGAAATACTATCATTATATGAAAAATTGCTTGTTTACACCCATAGACCTTCCTAGAATATTGGCTATAGAGTGAATCAATAAAAACGATGTAACAAATGGAGGCAGTTTATGGCAGCGGTTCCAGAACAAATTTTGGGTAGCGCAGGAAAACAAGATGCGGATCCTGGCGAAACCCAAGAGTGGTTACAGGCTCTTGATGGCGTTATACGGAATGAGGGTCCAGAGCGTGCTGCCTATCTAATTGATCAGCAAATTTCCCATGCACGTGTGAATGGAGTTAATCAACCCTTTCATGCTGAAACTCCCTACATCAACACAATCCCTGTAGAGCAGCAAGCACGTCTACCAGGCGATCAAAATGTCGAGCACCGTATTCGCTCTTACACACGTTGGAACGCGATGGCTATGGTGCTGCGCGCCAATAAAGATACCAACGTTGGTGGCCATATTTCTTCTTTCCAGTCGGCGGCCACTCTATATGACGTCGGCTTTAATCATTTCTGGCATGCCCCATCTCCGGAGCATGGCGGCGATCTCATATTTGTTCAAGGACATTCTGCTCCGGGCGTGTATGCCCGAGCCTACATGCTCGGCCGTTTATCGGATGAACAGTTGAATAACTTCCGTCAAGAAGTAGGCGGCAAAGGTATCTCTAGCTATCCACACCCTTGGTTGATGCCGGATTTCTGGCAGTTCCCAACAGTGTCGATGGGCCTTGGCCCCATCATGGCTATTTATCAAGCGCGCTTTATGCGCTACATGCAGGATCGAGGATTCATTAAAGCGGAAGGTAGAAAAGTTTGGGCCTTCCTTGGCGATGGTGAAACTGATGAACCAGAATCACTTGGTGCTATTGGTATGGCAGGCCGTGAAAAATTGGACAACCTGATTTTTGTAGTGAACTGCAACCTACAACGACTTGATGGTCCTGTACGCGGTAACGGCAAGATTATTCAAGAGCTTGAAGGTGAGTTCCGTGGCGCTGGTTGGAATGTAATCAAGGTAGTTTGGGGCGGTCATTGGGATGCTTTGTTCGCTCGCGATAAAAAAGGTATCTTGATGCAGCGTCTTGGTCAGATTGTCGATGGTGAATACCAGACCATGAAGGCCAAGAGTGGCGCCTATGTACGTGAAATCGTCTTCAATACACCCGAGTTAAAGGCACTGGTCAGCGACTGGAGTGATGACGAGATTTGGCAGCTTAATCGTGGCGGTCATGATCCCCATAAAGTATTTGCAGCTTTCCATTCAGCTATAAATCATCAGGATCAGCCAACCGTTATTTTGGCCCACACTATTAAAGGTTACGGTATGGGTGGCTCAGGCGAGGCGATGAATATTGCTCACCAAGCGAAGAAGATGAATGCGGATGACGTGCGTCGTTTCCGAGATCGGTTTGAGATCCCCGTAAAAGATGAGCAGTTAGATGAAATGCCTTTAGTTAAATTTGCGGAAGGCAGTCCAGAGCTGGAGTACATGAAAGCTCGCCGTCAAGAGTTGGGCGGCTACTTGCCACAGCGTCGTATGAAGGCCGAGAGCTTGCCGGTTCCTGCACTTGAGGTTTTCGCACCATTACTAGAAGCAACTACCGATGGTCGCGAGATTTCCACAACGATGGCCTTTGTTCGCATATTAAATACGATTGTGCGCGACAAGGTTTTGGGTAAGCGGGTTGTTCCGATTGTTCCAGATGAGTCGCGCACCTTTGGTATGGAGGGCATGTTCCGTCAACTAGGTATTTGGAATCAGCTAGGTCAGCTTTACACCCCAGAAGATCATGATCAATTGATGTTCTATAAAGAGGATAAGACTGGCCAGATTTTGCAAGAAGGTATTAATGAAGCGGGTGGTATGTGCGACTGGATCGCCGCTGCCACTTCATACTCAACTCATGGCATACCGATGTTACCTTTTTACATCTTTTATTCTATGTTCGGTTTCCAGCGCATTGGTGACCTTTGTTGGGCTGCTGGTGATATGCGTAGTCGTGGATTCTTATTAGGCGGTACTGCCGGTAGAACTACTTTGAATGGTGAAGGTCTTCAGCACGAAGATGGTCACAGTCAAGTATGGAGCGCCTCAATTCCGAACTGTATTAGCTACGACCCTTCATTCTCATTTGAGGTAGCTGTGGTGATTCAAGATGGTATGCGTCGCATGCTGGCGGAACAAGAAGATGTGTACTATTACATTACTTTAATGAATGAGAACTACGCTCATCCAGCCATGCCAAAAGGTGCAGAGCAAGACATCATCAAAGGTATGTACAAACTCAAGTCGGTTGGCGATGCCAATGCGAAATTGCGTGTACAGCTCTTAGGTTCAGGAACTATTTTCCGTGAAGTCATTGAAGCTGCTGAAATCCTACTTAAAGATTGGGGTGTCGCTTCTGATTTGTGGGGTTGCCCAAGCTTTACTGAGCTAGGTCGTAATTGGAATACGGTTCATCGTAACAATCTTCTAAATCCAACTGCAGTGCCTGCTTTATCTCATGTAGAGCAGTGCCTTAAAGATACTGCGGGTCCAATCATTGCTGCAACTGATTATGTGCGTTTGTTTGCTGAGCAAATCCGTCCAGCTATTCAACATCTAGGTCGTCGCTTCGAGGTATTAGGTACAGATGGTTTTGGACGTTCCGATACTCGTGAAAAATTACGCGATTTCTTTGAAGTAGATCGTCGCTGGGTTGTACTCACAGCCTTGCGCTCTTTGGTAGACGCTGGCCAGCTTGATCGCCAAAAGCTAGCCGAAGCAATTCAGAAGTACGGCATCGATACCACTAAGCCAAACCCAATGACGGTTTGATAAGAGATAGATACTATGAGCCAACTAATTGATATTAAAGTCCCAGATATTGGGGATTACAAAGATGTGCCCGTCATCGAGGTATTAGTAAAAGCCGGTGATCGTATTGAGAAAGAGCAGTCTATTGTTGTTTTAGAGTCAGACAAAGCAACCATGGACGTTCCCTCTTCACATTCCGGTCTTGTGAAAGAGGTCAAGGTTAAAGTGGGTGATTCTATTTCTGAGGGTGCCATCGTTCTGGTGCTTGAAGAGAGTGGTGCAGATGCAGCTCCATCTGCCACTCCTGCCACAACGAAAACCGAACCCACTTTAGCACCAGCACCCAAAGTGGAGCCACCGATTATGCGTGCGCCAGCACCTCCTCCTCTTAGCAATATCCCGGTTGAAGTGGATCCATCAGCTAGTCATGCAAGTCCTTCAGTCCGTAAATTTGCTCGTGAACTCGGCGTCACGGTCCATCAAGTTAGAGGTTCTGGCCCCAAAGGCAGAATTACCCAAGTGGACGTACAGGCTTTTGTTAAGGCCGCAATGAGTGGTGGAGCTGGCAGTGGATCTAATGCATCAACTGGAAGCCTAGGTGGCCTGAATCTCATCCCTTGGCCAAAAGTTGATTTCTCTAAATTTGGTGAGACAGAGCGTCAGCCATTAAATCGTATTAAGAAGTTGACTGCCGCGAACCTTGGTCGTAACTGGGTCATGATTCCTGCTGTGACCTATCACGAAGATGCCGATATTACTGATCTCGAAGCATTTAGGGTGCTGACGAATAAAGAAAATGAAAAGCTGGGCCTCAAAATCACGATGCTGGCTTTCTTAATGAAGGCTGCTGTGGCTGCGCTCAAAAAATTCCCAGAGTTCAATAGCTCTATTGATGGAGATGACTTGGTATTGAAGAAGTATTTCAATATCGCCTTCGCCGCAGATACGCCAAATGGTTTAGTGGTACCAGTGATTCGTGATGCAGATAAAAAAGGTATCTTTGAGCTTGCTCGTGAAACTTCAGAGCTAGCCGCGCTAGCGCGAGATGGAAAACTCAAGCCCGAGCAAATGCAGGGTGCTAGTTTCACTATCTCTTCCTTAGGTGGAATTGGCGGTACTTACTTCTCGCCTATTGTGAATGCGCCTGAGGTGGCAATTTTAGGCGTAAGCAAGGCTGCCATGAAGCCAGTTTGGGATGGCAAGCAATTTGTTCCACGCTTAATTTGCCCACTGTCATTAAGTGCCGACCATCGTGTGATTGATGGCGCTTTGGCTACACGTTTTAATGTTTATATCGCCCAGCTGATGTCTGACTTTCGTCGCGCAGCACTGTAGGGAGAGAATATGACTAAGCAAATTATTCTCGTACCAGATATTGGTGATTATTCGGATGTGCCAGTGATTGAAGTACTTATCAAAGTGGGTGATGTGATTGAAAAAGAGCAGCCACTACTGGTTCTAGAATCTGACAAAGCCACAATGGAAGTTCCAGCCGATGTTGCCGGAACTGTTCTGAGTATTTCTGTAAAAGCTGGCGATAAAGTTGGTAAAGGTAGTGTCGTAGCTGAAATTGAGGTGGGAGCAGCAACTGCACCTCAAGCTGCTGCGCCTGCAGCCTCACCAGTTCCAACTTCTCCTCCGATAGCAGCAGCGCCTGTAATGAGCGCTCCTATTGCTGGTCAATATAGCGGCAAAGTGGATCATGAGTGTGAAGTACTCGTCTTAGGTGCTGGTCCAGGAGGCTATAGCGCCGCCTTCAGAAGTGCAGATTTGGGTATGAGCACCATTTTGATAGAGCGCTATTCAACTTTAGGCGGTGTTTGCTTAAACGTGGGATGTATTCCATCAAAAGCTCTGCTCCACACGACTGCAGTAATGGATGAAGTGAAAACGATGTCTCAGCATGGCATTAGCTATGGCGCTCCCAAGATCGAAATTGATCAATTGCGTGGCTATAAAAATTCAGTCATTGCCAAATTAACGGGCGGATTGGCTGGCATGGCAAAGGCGCGCAAAGTTACCGTGGTGCGTGGATTAGGTCGATTCTTGGATGCTAATCATGTAGAAGTTGAGTTAACCAAGGGTGACGGTCAAGATTTAATAGGGCAAAAAGAAGTAGTTCGCTTTCAGAAGGCAATCATTGCAGCGGGAAGCCAGCCAGTAAAGCTACCATTCTTGCCAGAAGATCCTCGTATCGTCGATAGCACTGGAGCCTTATTGCTCAAGAGTATTCCAAAGCGGATGTTGGTGATTGGCGGCGGCATTATTGGCCTGGAGATGGCTACTGTATACAGCTCCCTAGGCTCCCGTATCGATATTGCTGAAATGATGGATGGCCTCATGGCAGGTGCAGATCGTGATTTAGAAAAGGTCTGGGAGAAATTTAATGCTGGCCGTTTTGAAAACATCATGCTCAAGACCCGAGCATCTAAAGCTGAAGTAAAAGCTGACGGTATTCAGGTTAGCTTTGAAGGTGAGGGCGCTCCCTTAGAGCCGCAGACTTACGATTTAGTATTGGTTGCAGTCGGACGTACACCAAATGGTAAAAAGATTAATGTATCGACTGCAGGCGTTGCTGTAGATGAGCGCGGCTTTGTTCCTGTTGATAATCAAATGCGCACCAATGTGCACAATATCTTTGCTATTGGCGATATCGTTGGTCAACCCATGCTTGCGCACAAAGCAGTACATGAGGGCCACGTTGCTGCTGAAGTTGCTGCGGGAGAAAAATCCTACTTTGATGCTAAGCAAATTCCATCTGTTGCATACACTGACCCTGAAGTAGCTTGGGCCGGTTTGACCGAAGAGCAGTGCAAAGCTCAAGGAATCGCCTATGAAAAAGGTTTATTTCCATGGGCAGCCAGCGGTAGGGCAATTGCTAACGGACGTGATGAGGGTTTCACAAAGCTTATTTTTGATGCTACAAGTAAGCGCATCATTGGTGGCGGAATTGTTGGTACACATGCTGGCGATCTAATTGGTGAAGTTTGCCTCGCTATTGAAATGGGTGCCGACGCTGTGGATATTGGGAAAACGATACATCCACATCCAACCCTAGGTGAATCTGTTGGCTTAGCTGCAGAGGCTGCTCTTGGCCACTGCACTGATTTACCGCCAGTAAAGAAGAAAGCGCATTAAATAATCTTCTTGGTTTTGTTAAAAAAGCCCCGAAAAAATCGGGGCTTTTTTTATCTCCATGTCTACAATAAGATTAATGTAGCAATGAAATTGCAATCATTTCTAATTACTATTTTTTACTCGCCGTTTGATTAGTCGATTGCATGTTCTTTTCAACTGCGCTAGTGGCATTGTTAAGGTTAGTCTGAGCGACTTCCACTGCGTGCTGAACTGCCTTCTGACTAGTTTCAAATACATTGGCAGCTGAAGCGATCGCTTGTTTCATGACATTCACTGCGGCATCTGAGCCTGCCGGTGCATTCTTGGTCCAGTCCTCTACCAGAGCATTCATTTTTTTCTGACCCAATTGAAATTCTTTTTCAGCGGACTTGGTAAAATTCGCTTGAGTCTCATGAGCTAATTCATAAAGATGGCGACTATAGGCCATCATTTTTTCAGCCATGGGCTGGACTGTCTCCGCCTGATGGGCAAGGAGTTGCTGAATATCTTTGACTTCAAGCGCTTTCTTTGCGCTACTCATACTTTCACCTAGGCTTTGCTTGGCGATATGCATATTGAGCTCAATTAACTTCTCTATACTTTGTAGCGCTTGATTGGTTAACCCGCTTAAAGTTTCTAGATTAGCCTTTTGTGCTGCTGCTATTTGTTCGGGCGTTAATTTCATATCAATACCTTTCCTGATGATTTCATGGCTTTGCTTACTATGAGCTATATCTGTGCAATGTCAATTCATTTGGGCTACATTGACCAGTATTTTGTATTTATATTGCAGCGCCCCCAGGTTCTGTGCTGAGGCTGAAGAAATAAGCCTAAAATCATAGCTTAATTAACAAACCCTCACACTTTCAATAAGTTATCCATGACATTGAAGCTTGACAGCCTGATTGCCCCTTTATTCGTATTGATTTGGAGCACTGGTTTTGTTATAGCGCGCTTGGCCATGCCTTATGTTGAGCCTGCCACTTTCTTATTTTGGCGTTTTTCAGGTGTATTAATGGCTATGGCATGCCTAAGTCTTGTCTGGAGGATAAGCTGGCCAAGATGGTCTCAATTCAAGCATATAGCGGTTGCTGGCATATTGCTTCAGTTCGGCTATTTACTGGGGGTTTGGTTTGCAGTCCGACTGGGTATGACCGCGGGCTTAGTAGCAATCATCGTAGGCTTGCAGCCCATCCTGACGGCTTGGTTCGCTGCTTGGGTATCTGAAAAAGTTACAGGACGTCAGTGGATCGGTTTGGGATTTGGATTTGCCGGGGTAGCTTTAGTTGTGGCGGAGAAAATCGGCTTTGCCCATATTCCTCTTGTGAGTTACGCATTGGCATTTGCCGCCTTACTTTCTATTACGTTTGGCACTCTCTATCAAAAGAAATTCTGTCCAGTCTTTGACTTGCGGGCAGGCTCATCCATTCAGTTTGGTGTATCAACCATACTTTGCTTTATTTGTATGCATTACTTTGAGTCTGCAGTCATGGTTTGGAATGCCTCTGTCATCGGGGCATTACTATGGGCGATTTTCCCGCTTTCGATAGGCTCGATTAGCTTGCTCTTCATGATGATTCGCAAGGGGGCTGCCACCAAGGTGACTAGTCTTTTGTATTTAACACCGCCCACCACTGCGGCGATGGCGTGGCTCTTATTTGATGAACCTTTTACCTTTATGATGGCAGGTGGTTTGTTGCTCACGATGACTGGAGTTGTTTTGGTTAATCGAGGTCAAACAAGTACTATTGCTACGATTGCAGAATAAGTTTGCTCGTAGGGGAGTAAATGGAAGCATTATCATTCCGTATGTTAAAAGTTTTGGAAGGCAATTTGGGATGTATTTGAATCGTTTTTGGCTGGCCGCCCTAGTTTGCCTAATATCGCTTGGAGCGAGCACCTCCTCTCTAGTAATGGCGGCTAACTCAGATGCTCAAACTGCAAAGTCCACCAAAGCAGCAGCCAAGACGCCTGCAAAATCTGAGCCTAAGAAGGTAGCTAAATCTTCTAAAAAACCAAAAACTGTCAGGACTACTGTTACTCGTCCAGTCGAGTCTGCCGTCCCAGCAAGACCCTCATTTGCAACGGCACTTGGTTTGCGTGGTCAACACGACGATTTGAGTTTGCAGTCCAGCGTAGCCATGGTTGTTAATCAAGATACCAAGGAAGTATATTTTGAAAAAAATTCTTCAGTGAGCTTACCGATTGCTTCGATCACTAAGTTGATGACGGCTATGGTAGTACTTGACTCCAAATTACCCCTAGATGAAACCATCGTTATTAATGCGGATGACGTCAATATATATCGTACGTCCCGCCTTGCTGGAGGAACGACATTGACCAGAGAAGAGGCGCTGTTATTGGCGCTCATGTCCTCTGAGAATCGCGCAGCCTACACCCTTGGACGAAATTACCCGGGCGGTATTTCTGCATTTATTGACGCTATGAACCGAAAAGCAAAAGAGATAGGGATGACACATTCTCATTTTGCTGATCCTACTGGTCTCATGAGTGAAAACGTTGCGTCTGCAGAAGATCTCGCGCGTATGTTGAGTGTTGCCTATCAATATAAAATGATTCGCGAGTTTTCAACTTGGCCAGATTTGACTATGGTCATTGCCAAGCGACCACAGAAGTTCTTGAATACTAATCGCTTAGTACGTGCAGGTGATATGAATATCGGCTTACAAAAAACAGGATTTATTAACGCAGCAGGCAAGTGCTTGGTTATGCAGGCCCGTATTAACAACACACCCTTACTACTGGTTTTCTTGGACTCTGTTGGAACGCAATCGCGTTTTGCTGATGCAGTGAGAGTGCGCGATTGGTATGAGCGCATGCCAACGGGTGAACCTCAGGCAATTCGTCGCTTGATGTAAGGGCTACATTCTTAAGAAAAATCAAAGCTTAAGGATGAGGGTCGCTGATCTTGGGTTTGTAACCCATTCCCTTAGAAATTTGTAGTGCGGTATCCTGTAAAAGCTTTAGCCAGTCCGCCTGAATACGATCGGTAGGCGAGCTCAATGAGAGCCCTGCTACCAACTTACCACTGTCATCATAAATTTCAGCTGCTACGCAACTGACACCTAACTCTAGCTCCTCATTGTCGCGTGCATGTCCAAACTTGCGAACCTGGTTGAGTTCGGTATCTAGTTTTCCTAATTCAGTAATACTATTTCTGGTGTGGCCAGCTAAACCAGTCCGTGTAACATAAGCGCGAACTTGATTTGGGTCATCGCTCGCCAGAAATAGTTTGCCAACAGATGTCAGGTGTAGTGGTGCGCGACCACCAATGGCGCGAACTACTTGCATCCCAGATCTTTCGCTATAAGCGCGGTCAATGTATACAATCTCATCGCCTTGGCGAACTGAAAGGTTGATGGTTTCACCGGTGAGCTTGTGCAATGCCCGCATTGGTGCTTGTGCAGCCTCACGGACTGATAAACGGGCTTTGACGAGGTTGCCCAGCTCAAGTAACTTGAGTCCAAGGCGATATGTGCCACCATCGCCACGCTCCACCAAGCGGCAGGCTACCAAGTCATTGAGAATGCGGTGGGCTGTGGAGGGGTGTAAATGAGTTTCTTCAGCCAGGTTTTTAAGGCTGCTGGACTCTTCGTGGGATGCAAGGGCGTCGAGCAGGTTCATCATGCGCTCAACCACCTGAATCGCTGTTTTGCCAGCTTCACCTGGTGATTTTGTAACTTTTTCAGATTTAATTATTGCCATGCTTTCAATTGTAGCGATTTTTGCTCAAATTGCACAATATGAAATGCTGCTTGATACTAAAAAAGCGTTTATTGGAGCCTAATAACCCTTTATGGCAGCAGCGCACTCAGAAATTAATTTCGGACCACGATAGATCAAGCCGCTGTAAATTTGCACCAAGCTAGCACCAGCAGCGATCTTCTCCTGCGCATCTTTGCCAGACATAATGCCGCCAACGCCAACAATCGGAATGGCATCACCTAAATACCCCTTAAGAGTCCTAAGCACTTCTGTGGAGGCATGACGAACAGGTGCCCCAGAGAGGCCGCCAGCTTCTTGACCAAATTCAAGTCCCTGAACAGTATCCCGGGCAATCGTTGTATTGGTGGCGATGATTGCATCAATCTTAAATTCCACCAAGAGATCAGCGATAAGTTTGATATCGTTTTTCTCAAGGTCTGGTGCAATTTTTAAAAAGAGGGGTTTGCGTATGCCAAATCGGTCACTCAAGGCTTCACGTCCAATATGTAGTGATTGCAGCAAAGAGCGCAACATATCTTCACCTTGGAGAGCGCGTAAATTTTGTGTATTTGGCGATGAGATATTGACGGTGATATACGAGGCTACCTCATAGACTGCTTCCATGGCCGTGACGTAATCGCTTGCGGCATTCTCGATTGGGGTGCTCGCATTCTTGCCGATATTTAAGCCAACAATGCCACCATTTTGCCAATAAGTAGAATTGCGAACGCGCTTTACGCAAGCATCAACACCATCATTATTAAAGCCCATACGATTGATGATGGCCTGTGCTTGTGGCAAACGAAACATGCGAGGCTTGGGGTTGCCGGGTTGCGGTTTTGGGGTAACAGTGCCAATTTCTAAAAACCCAAAGCCTAAGGTCCCTAGCGCATCAATATGTTTGCCATCTTTATCGAGACCAGCAGCAAGACCAACTGGGTTTGGAAAGGTAATGCCGCACAACTTGCGCGGATCTGGTGCTGGTTGATCGCTCAAGTGGCGCAATAAACCCCAGCGTTGCGCACGATCTAGATTGCTTAGGGTGATGTTGTGGGCTTGCTCTGGATCTAATGAAAAAAGCCAGGGGCGCAGAAGAGGGTAACTGTCAATCATGAATGGTTATTATGACCCAATGATGGGTTGCCAGTGACCATCGATCAAGCCCTCAATAGGCTGAAACTTTGCCTTATAGGACATTTTTTCGCTCTGCTCAATGTAGTAACCAAGGTATAGATAGGGAAGATCCAACTCTAAAGTCTGCTGAATTTGCCACAAGATACTAAAGCTTCCATAGCTTGCAGAGACATTGCTGGTATCAAAGAAGGTATAAACCGAGGAGATTCCTTGATCTAGGATATCAATCATGCTAACCATGCGCAGACGTCCTGGATGTGAATCGTGTGGACCATCGCGAAATTCAACAATTCTGGAGTTCACGCGGCTTTGCAATAAAAATTGCATATACTGGTCTTGATCGTCTTGATCTGAGTCCTCGCCAGCATGACGCTTATGTTGATAGTGTTGATAAAGTTGATAGTGCTCCTCCTGGTAGCCTAGATTGAGAACGCGAACATCTAGTCCAACATGTTTTTTCCAGGCGCGTTTTTGACTGCGGTTCGGTGAGAAATGCTTCACTGGAATACGTGTGGCAGTACAAGCATTACATTCATCACAATATGGTCGATAAGTATATAAACCGCTGCGACGAAATCCTGCATTCACCAATTCACCATATAAATCTGCATGTATTAAATGTGAGGGAGTTGCTACTTGCGAGCGTGCAGTTTTTCCCGGTAAATAGCTACAGGAATAAGGTGCAGTTGCATAAAATTGCAATTCAGTGAGAGGAAGCTCTTTTAGTTGAGTCATAGCCGGTGACGAAGAATCTGTTTATTAAATTTCCAAGGAATCTCTATATTAGTTTGATTTAAAGCAACTTGCAGATGTGCTAAAAATTCATCGCGAGAAATTGCTGTAGCCC
>CANGWT010000011.1 GCA_947457745.1 Burkholderiaceae bacterium
ATGGCTTAACTGGAAAATGGGTGCCTACCCTTAGTTTTGCTGGGTGTATCTACCGGTAAGGCCGCCATCCACAAGCAGTTCAGTACCCGTGATGTAGGCGGCGGCATCTGAGACTAGGAAGGCGCAGGCATGAGCAACATTCCATGCAGTTCCTGATCGGCCCATAGGGACCTGCTTATCCCTAGCGGCACGAGCTTCATCCAGGCTATTTTCAGAGAACATCTTCGCTACGGTATTAGCAATGCGTGGGGTATCAATCAAACCAGGCACCACCGTATTGGCGCGGATGCCTTGACCTGCGTACTGTTGAGCAATCATGCGAATAAATTGGGTATTGGCTGCCTTGGTAACGCTGTACGCTAGATGCGGGTAGCCCAAATACCGCATGCCCGCTACCGATGATATGGCGATGATGTTACCCGTGCCTCGAGATGCCATCTCAGGTAAAACCTCTTGGGCTGCCAGCAAGAGGCTGCGCACATTCACCTTATGAATGCGATCAAAATCTTCGGCACTCGTTTCCATGGGCCCACCAACTTTACCGATGCCCACGTTGTGATGCAAAACATCAATAGGTCCAAATTGATTGCGAGCTTCACTAAAGAGTCGCTTCACTTCATCCTCTTCAGAAACATCGCCGACAAAAGTCTGTGCAATGCCACCTTCCTGCCGAATAATCTTGGTGGTTTCTTCTGCGGAGGCTGCATCTCGATCAACCACGCAGACATGGGCGCCCAGTCTCGCATAGGTGACACAGGATGCTCTACCAATACTCCAGCCCGGTCCAGCCGATCCGCCACCAGAGACAAAAATGGTGCGACCAGTGAGATCAGTTGGTAAGCCGGGAGGATGTGCAATTGAGTTCATTTATTGATGTAGTCCTACAGTCATGCCGCCACATACATAAACTACTTGGCCAGTAGTAAAGCCGGCACGTTGATCTAGTAGTGAGGCAACAATGTGCGCCACTTCCTCTGGTTGACCAATGCGGCCCAGAGGCACGCTATCTAGAATTCGTTGGGTAGCAGGCGAACCCGGAGGGTTTGCACTCTGAAAGAGCTTAGTTGCAATAGGGCCCGGTCCAATGGCGTTTACGGTGATGCCATTAGCCGCAAGCTCTAAAGCCAAAGTACGCGTGAACCCTAGTAATCCTGCTTTAGAAGTGGCATACGCAATGCGCTCTTCTTTGCCTAAAGCGGCGCGGCTAGAGATATTTACAATCCGCCCAAAGTGAGCCGCTTTCATAGTGGGGAGAAGTTCTTGTACGCAAATAATGGCTGCCGAGACATTCACATTCATCACGGCGTAAAAATCTTCGATACTTGTTTTTTCAATTGTGGCAGGGCGCACGATGCCTGCATTATTTACTAAGCGGGTGATTGGATACTTTAATGTGGCCTCTAACAGCGCGCTACGCAACTCTGTTTCATTTGATACATCGACCTCATAGAAACTCTCGTGAGTAGAGCTTTCTTTAGGGGCTATTTTGTCAAAGTTAACAACATGCATGCCATCGGCGATCAGGCGTTCAGAAATTGCTCGCCCAATACCTCGGCTAGCGCCTGTAATCAATACACACTCTCTTGCTATTTGAGATTGAGAGCCCATTCTTAGCTAATCTTATTGGCACCATCCACGAAGGGAATGGCATGTTCAACGGTATCCCAAATAAAACGACCAGAGGGGCTCTGTTGCTCTTCAACAATATGGGCTACCAAACCTGCTGATCGGGAGATGACGGCAAAGCCACGCATTACTGCAGTAGGAATGCCGATCTCACCAAGCAGCGCAGCTACCGCACCAGTAGCATTGATCGTAATCGGGCGACCGGCTACTGTGTCAACAGCTTTAGATAGGATTTCCAGTGCGCGGATCTTATCACCCTGGAGATCTGGTTCGGCTCGACCCATTTCCAATAATTTGTATGCCCGTGGGTCTACTGGCTTATGAAGGTGATGCCCAAATCCCGGAACTGCTGCCTTGATGGCTTTGTAATGTTGGGCTATGTCGAGTGCTTCAGCATCAGGACTACTTGCCGCTGTAATTCGATCTAATAAGCCGGAACAATTTTCCATAGTGCCAATAAAAGAACTGCCGACAGCCAGCAATCCAGCTGATACAGCTCCTTGAAGATTTTCTGGGGCGCTCATGTAAATCAATCGAGTCGCAATCGCACTAGGTGTGAGGCCATGCTCCATCAGAACAATGAGTACAACGTCAGTAATTCGGATATCTACAGGTCGCGGAGCTCTGCCTAAGATTTGCATCAACATCACTTCAGTAAAAGTTTTTTTTCCCATCAAGTCCTCTACAAGGTCTGCATCACGATAGTGCAGGCTAGTAAGGGTATGAGTGCACAAACTAGTTACTGGTATTTTGCTAGATGAATTAGTCATGATCACTTGATTAAGAATTTGTTGAGGGGTTAAGAATATTTTGAAGGACGGCGCTTTTGAGTAATTTGCCCACATTGGAGCGGGGCAGACTCTCATAAAAGTGAATGCGTTTTGGTGTTTGAACCGGGCCCAAGAGTTCGCGTACAAAAGAAATGAGTGCTGCTTCATCAACTTGCTGGCCAGGGCGAAGTTGCACTGCTGCTTGCACGCTTTCTCCCCATTTATCATCTGGAACGCCAAAAACAAGACATTCATGAACGGCAGGGTGTTGGCTTAAAGCATTTTCAACATCCACTGGATAAACATTAAATCCTCCAGTGATAACAATATCCTTGAGACGGTCCTTTAGATAGAGGTAGCCACGCTGATCAATCAGACCGCGATCTCCAGTGTGAAGCCAGCCCTTAATGATCGTTTCAGCAGTTTTTTCTGGCATGCGCCAGTAACCCGTCATGAGAAGATCGCCACGTGCGACTACCTCACCGATTTCGCCTGTGGGCAGGAAACTTCCATCAGGCGCCATGATTGCAACATCGCTAAACCAAGTAGCGCAACCAACTGCAGCCCAATTTTGAGGATCTTCAAAATCCTCTGGTTTCATGACGGTTAATATTTGAGGGGCTTCAGTTTGACCATAAGTAGTACAAAGTACAGGACCAAAAAAATCGCGTACGGCACGCACTTTTTCGGCGGGCATTGGTGCACCACCATATATCAACCTACGTAGCTTGGGAAAATCTTTGCGCGAGGCATTAGGTAATGCCATCAACATGTACAGCAGTGTTGGCGGCATAAAGGAAGCGGTACCACTACGCTCTTTAAAGGCTGTGCGAACTACTTCAGCACCAGCCCCGTCTAAGATGACATGGCATCCACCTTGCGCGAGAATGGGCAAAATATAAGTTGATGTACCGTGAGTGATTGGCGCAGCAACGATATAGCGCTCATGCTCATCAAAGCCCCACGACTGAATTTGGTTAGCAATATTAGCTAACCAGGCACGATAGGGTTGCATCACTCCTTTTGGAGCGCCCGTAGTGCCGCCAGTAAATTTGATCGCTTGAGTAGCATCTAAAGGCAATTCAAATGATGGGAGGGGGGCGCCATCGTGAAGTCGGATCAAGCCACCCATCGTTTTGCTTGATCCCTGCCCATCATCCATGCCGGTAAGAATAAAAATACCTGGGGCATCGGTTAATAATTTACCTAAGGCTTGGTCATGAATGATGAGGCTAGGTTCAGTAATGTCGATGATGCGTCGTATTTCAGGTCGGGTACTTTTGGGATTGAGCGGAACCCATACTTTGCCCGAGGCAAGTACCGCTAATAAGGCGATGATGTGCTCCGCACTATTGCCCGAGCAAATTGCTACGCGGCTTTGAAGCTTGGGATCTAATTCCACAAGGGCGTTAGCAAGGGCCTTAACTTTAGACGCTAATTCTTCATAGTGAATCGGGCCAGTAGGCGTATCAATGGCTATACGATTCGGCCAGCGCAAAGATGCTCGCCAAAAGAAGTCGATTGGAAACATGCGGGGACTTCCTTCTTTCTGCTGTGTTTTATTCAGCTTTTGCGCCAGATGCTTTAACTACTTCACGCCAGCGTTTTACCTCGGCCGTTGCGAAGTCACGCATTTTCTCTGGGGAACCTGGCTCAGGTGTAGCACCCAATTCTTGTAGGCGTTGACGCACATCTGGTGCTGTGAGAGCCTTATTCAGTGCAGCATTGAGCTTCTCAATGATTGGCTTTGGAGTTCCTGCAGGAGCAGTCAAGGCAAACCAGGACTGCACATCAAAATTGGGGTAGCCAGACTCGGCAAGTGTAGGTACCTCGGGCAACAATGGGGATCGTTGTGCGCTGGTAATGCCAATGGGACGCAGCTTTCCACTTTGAATATGGGGCATTGCAGAAGGAGCGTTATCAAACATGGAATCTACCTGACCCCCCAGTAAATCTGTGACAGCAGGAGCGCTACCCTTATAAGGGATGTGCAGCATTTGGATTTTGGATTGCATCTTAAACATTTCACCGGAGAGGTGAATGGATGAGCCGCTGCCAGAAGATGCAAAAGTGACGCCATCTTTTGAATCTTTGGCATAACGCACATATTCCGCAACTGTTTTGATTGGAAGGTTTGGGTTGACTACCAAAATATTGGGGATTTTAGCAATCATGCCAATAGGCTCTAAATCTTTAAGCGCGTCGTATCCGAGTTTTGGATATAGCGACATATTGATGGTATTGGCAATTGAAAAAGCATAAAGGGTATAACCATCAGCAGGTGACCGTGCAACGATTTCTGCACCTACATTACTATTGGCACCAGGCTTGTTTTCAACAATCACTGACTGCCCCAAGGTGTTACCCATTTTTACTGCAACTAAACGTGCCAATATGTCTGTAGCCCCTCCAGCGGAGTAGCCAACAATGATCTTGATGGGCTTATCAGGCCAACTGGAGTTCGTTTGGGCATTTGCCACTCCTACCATTGAGCAGGCTAGAGCCGTGAGTATTACCAGTAACCCTCTACGCTTTTCGAAATATAAAGACATCACGCTTCCCCTGAATTCAGTTTTTTACACGCCAGAATAATATCTGGCCACAATTCATTTATAACACTGCTAGTTATGCAAAGCTTTAAAGCTTGCCTCGGCAAAGGCGGCCATATTGACTAATTTTTCATCCCCGCGGTAATCACCGATTAGCTGAACACCCAGTGGCAGTCCGTTGCTTGATTTGCATATTGGAAGTGCAATGGCTGGAGTTCCAATAAAGCTCCAAAGAGAGCAAAAAATCGGATTCCCAGTAAAACCGAGACCCTTTGGCGCCTCGCCTGTTGCAGGGGGAGCCAAGATTGCATCAAAACGCTGAAAATAGTTTCCGATGGACTGACGCAACCTCATCTGAAGTTTTTTGGCTTCTAGGTAATCCTTTTCAGAATAAGCATTTCCTTTTTCAATCAATTCTTTTATGTCTGCACCCAACAGCTTAGGATGCTGCTCAAGATGTTTTTTATGTACTACCGCAGCTTCACACGACATCAGCACTGCCAATGCTTCAATTCCACCCCAATAAGTCTGTGGTAACGATAATTCTTCAATACTAGCACCTGAGGCTTTTAATAATGCCGCGGCATTTTTTAGGGTATCCACCTGTTCTTGGCTTAACAATTCATCGAATGGAGAATTGAGAATGGCAAAACGGGGTTTCTGCTTATCTAAAACTTCATTAACTGGTTTAAGAATCAGTTCAGGAACCACAATTGAATCATTCTCTTCCGTTGAGGAATTTTTGAGTAAATTAAATGCATAAACTGCATCCGCAACCGATCTAGTTAAAAAACCAATGTGATCTAGTGAACTTGATACGGGATGGACTCCGGCGCGTGGAACTACTCCATAGCTCGCCTTAAATCCAACGATTCCACAGTATGCGGCCGGTCTAATAATGGATCCGGCAGTTTGGGATCCTATTGCCAACGGCACAATGCCGCTAGCAACGGCTGCAGCAGAGCCGCTCGAAGATCCTCCAGGAGTGTGCTCACCATTCCATGGATTGGTTGTAGCCCCCGGTTTTCGCCATGCAAATTCTGTTGTTACGGTTTTGCCAAAGATAACGCCACCTAAGTTGCGAATCTTTTTGACTATTTCGGCATCCTCAGTAGGCACAAAATCTTGATAGATCGGTGAGCCGTAGCTTGTTACAAAATCTTTCGTATCGATCAGATCTTTAATTGCTACAGGAATACCCCTAAGTGGGCCCAAACCTGACTGTTGTATCAGAGTGGGCAGCGTTGCTCTGACAGTGAATGCTTTTAACGTCGGCTCCAATGTATCTGCCAGCACCACCGATTGCTCCAAATAATCATCTATTGAGATCTGATCTTTTCGAATGAGTTCGCAAGTTTGCACAAGGCTTTTCTGTATTTTCATGGTCATTTCGCTGTATTGGATGGTTGCTTAGTACTTTATACCGCATCCGCTCTCTATTTTTAGCCCATTTGCCATGAAGTCAGCATAAAAAAACAACATATATATTCAACTTCACAACTTCACAACTTCTGTGCTATAGTACTACCAAAGGAGGTGAAATGAGAAGAGCGATACCAAAAACACATCAAGCTTTGGATTGGATAGGGAAGGGAATGACTGCAGCTCAAGCCGCTAGAAAGATGGAAATTTCAGAATCTAGCGTCTATGCCGCCTTAAGAAAAACAAAAGCAAAAGATTCGGGTTGTTGTCCAACATGTGGTCACAAATTAAGGAAATAAGATGAAGAAAACTCTATTGGCCGTTGCCTCAATCTCTGTAGCTGCATTGGCCTATGCAAATACCTCATCGGATTCTTCTGAGTTGCTAAGTCAGCAATGTAAGATATCTGCTGAAGCAGTTTCCACATTGAAGGGCTTACGCTATGGCAATAGCGCCATTCGCAAGGATGTATCCAGCTTGATTAACTTAAGTCTAAAAGTTCAAGAGAACAAAGATGCAGCGCAAATAACCCTAAACCAGATGGTGGATGATCAGGTTAATTCAACATCTGCTTTAGAGGCGAAGTATTGCTCTTAAGCTCCAAGAAATATTGAAACCTTAAGAAACCTGCCAATAGAAAAATAGGGGTCAGATAGACCCCTGTGAAGGGTTATTTTTTAAGATTTGCTAAAAAATCTGTAATCACTTTGTTCTGAAATGCATTTTCATCTTTTGTAGCTCCAGCGCCTGATAGGTGGCCCATAGGTAGGCGATCATTAATAGCTAGATATTTTGCTCCTGGTATCAATTTAGCCGAAAGTTTGGCATCGGATTCTGGATTGAGTAAGTCACCCGTTCCGGCAAGAATGAGAGTTTTAGCTTTGATTGATTTTAAAGCGGCAGAGGTGTCGCCATTGAAGCCTTGAGTTTGACCCACATCGTGACGATCATAGGCTCTTGATTGCCAGATCCAATCATTGGCATCCATCCTTTTCCATCCTGCATCCTGCACCTTTTTCAGATACTCAATTTCAGCTTCAGTCGTTGCGTTCAATTGCTCTTGATATGCTGGAGTTCTGACAATAACGCCGCTGAGCCATCCTGACCATAGCCGCATGCCTTGCTCAACAGGTTTATCGTATTTACCACCTTGATAGCCTGGATCTGTCATGATGCTTTGGCGTAGCATCTCCAGAACGCCTGTTGTCCATGCATTCGTTTTTGCAAGCGGGATGATTGGAACGATTGCCTGCATAGAATTCGGATAAGAGACTGCCCATTGCAGTGCTTGCATGCCTCCCATAGATGCTCCAACTACTGCTACGAGCTTTTTAATTCCGAAGTGATCGGCTATGAGGCGATATTGGCTATTCACCATATCGCGCATGTTAAATTCTGGAAACTGGATATTGGGTTGCAATTTACTATTGGATGGTGAGGTAGTTAAGCCATTTCCAATAGCATCAGTACAAATCACAAAATATTTATCTGTATCCAATGCCTTACCTGGCCCAATAAGGTAATCAATCCGATGGTGATTGCCGCCAATTGCAGTGACCATGAGTATGGCGTTGCTCTTATCGGCATTTAAGCTTCCCTGTGTTGTGTAGGAAAGTTCAAAGTCCTTAATAATTGAGCCATTTTCAAGGGCAAAATTACCCTCTGCATATAGTTGATGGGTGGGTTCAGTAGGTTTGTGGGCGACTGCGTTACCAGTAATTAATGTTGCAGCTAGTAGCAGTCCGTTCATAATGATGCGGTGCATTATTGTCTCCTCTTTATTGTCTGATGTTTATAACAGGAATTTTGCTTGACTCACTCATTCGAATGTCCAGAGTGTGGCAATCCCCGAGGAATGCTCGGGGAATGTCGCCAATGCGGAAGTGAGGAACTTCCTCTTCCGCATAGTGACACGATGGTATTGAATTTGAAGTTTGATAGTCCAAGCGCTGAGGAGGCTTTGGATCGATTGACTATTGGACTGCGTCGAGCTTCGGAAGTGGGCATCAAGGTAATCATCTTGATACATGGCTATGGAGCTAGTGGCGAGGGTGGCAAAATTAAATGGGCTGTACATGACGCTCTGGAGAATAACTATTTTTCTGACCGTGTTGATGAGTACCACTTCGGCGAACAAACCGCATTTGGTAGTGAGGCCTATCATGCACTTTTGAGAAGAAGACCTGGATTAAAGGTATATCTCAAACATTTTAAAGAAGGAAACGCAGGGATGACGGTATTAATACTGTGACATTCGGGCTCAATTGCTTAGAATAGAAGCATGACTACTAAAAAATCCGCAAGCACGCAGAAACAAGCTCAGATCCATTCAGAAGATTTGATGAGTGACTTTAAGGCACTTATGGCTGATGCTGAGGATCTCATTAAGGCAACCGCAAGCCATGAGGATGGGCCGCTCGGGGCAATTCGCTTAAAGGCCTTGGATACTCTAAATAATGCAAAAGACACGCTTTCTTCTGTTGAAGGAACTTTGACTGACAAGGCTAAAGTTGTTGCTGAAGGCGCTGACGAGTTTGTGCATCGCAATCCTTGGGAGGCGGTAGGTGTTGCTGCTGGTCTTGGGCTCTTAATCGGTCTCTTCATTCGTCGTCGCTAGGTGCTCATGTCGCAAGAAAACCTTTTGTCCTCCCTGAAGCATCTTGTCTCTACTGGTTTATCTATTGCGCAGACACGCTTAGAGCTCATCTCCACCGATGTACAGATTGCGCGCAGTAAGTTTCTCGGTCTTCTCATCATGCTGATATTCACACTATTCTTTCTATTTTTTGGACTGGTGATGCTGGCTTTGTTAATCGTGATTTATAGCTGGGAGACTGATCGTATCCTGGCGCTGAGCTTGCTAACAAGTGGTTTCTTAGCCGTTGGCATCATTTTGGCGCTGGTAGTCTTGCGCTCACTTAAAACAATGCCTAGACTTTTTGAAGCAACTATTGCGGAGTTGGCTAAGGATCGCCAGGAGCTCTCCAAGAGATGAGTCAAAAGCTGGTGGAGCTTCAGGCAAGACAGATGGAGCTACAAGAGCGAGCAGCTAAAGAGCGTGTTGAGTTTTCCCTTTATTTTGAGCCGATTGAAAAGCCACTATCTTGGGCTGATAAAGGCATAGATGCTTTTAATTTTGTGAAGGGCACTCCGATTCTGTGGACCAGCGCTTTTGCGTTATTGGCCCACTATCAGCCTAAGTTAGCCAGAAAAGTTCTTGCTGTAGGTTGGGGTGCTGTCAAGCTTCTCAAAGGTGCCAAGAGCCTTCTGTAAGACTCACTCTAGGCAATTAAGACTGACTTATTGGTGATTCCGTTCTGGGTCAGGACTTCTCCGCCATTTAATCCATCGATTTCTAGCAAGGTGATGGCCCCAGCAACTTCAAATCCAGCTTTTTTGAGTAATTTACTGGCTGCAATGATGGTTCCGCCGGTAGCCAGCACATCATCCACAATCAAAACACGCGAACCAGCAGGCAAAGTAGATTGCGCAATTTCAAGGGAGTCAGAACCGTATTCCAGGCCATAAGATTCTCGATGGCTCGCCAAGGGTAGCTTATTCGGTTTTCGGGCTAAAGCAAGGCCTTTATGGGTCTGATAGGCGATGGCTGTGCCAAAGATAAAGCCACGTGATTCAATACCTAAAATATGGCTGTAATCAAAATGCTGTGTAAGTGCTTCTAGCTGAAGCGTAGCCTCTTTAAATGCACCCGGATTGGCTAATAAAGGAGAGATATCCCTAAAGAGGATTCCTGGCTTAGGAAAGTCGGGGACTCCGGGTAGATAATCTAATAAATTCATTATTGGCTGACATGAAAACACAATTACTCATTATTACCGCATTAGAGTCCGAGCTTGATAAAAGCACCTTGCCCGCGGGTATCAATATTGTGTATTCAGGGGTTGGGAAAATCAATGCAACCGCTGCAAGTATTCAGGCCATCCATCAATATCAGCCTCAGCGGATAGTGAACTTTGGTACCGTCGGAAAAATTAACTCTGCTCTACAAGGCTTATTAGAAATCGGCAAAGTAATACAGCGCGACATGATGACAGTCCCTCTGGCGCCTCGAGGGCAAACCCCTTTTTGCCCTAAACCGTCCCATTACCTTTCTCTCGGTGGTAAGCATACTTGCGGCACTGGCGACAGCTTTGTGACAGCGCATGATCCCTGGTTAATATCGCAAGGCATTGATGTTGTAGACATGGAGTTATTTGCGATTGCCAATATTGCTTATCAATTTAACATCCCATGGCAATCATTTAAATACGTGACTGATGATGCCAACGCTGACTCTGGAAATGAATGGACTCACCGCGTCAATCACGGTCAAGAACTGTATTTAGATAAGCTTAAAGAGCTAATGCGTGCTTAAAATGCACCTTAAGATAATCTTATAACTTGTCACGTAGATGAACTCTCAAAAACCTTGGCTGAAAAACTACCTTGAGGGCGTTCCTCATGAGATCGATTTAGCGGGCTATTCATCAATCGCTGACTTAATAGAGGACTCTTTTAGCAATTATTCCAATCGGATAGCAATCGAATCGATGGGGCACACCATCAGCTATCGTGAACTCGATATTCTGTCTAAAGATTTTGCTGCATATTTACAAACTTTAGGTCTTGAAGCGGGATCACGTATCGCGATCATGTTCCCAAATGTTCCGCAATACTTGATTGCAATGCTAGGGGCTCTACGCGCAGGCTTTGTCGTAGTCAATATTAATCCGCTCTATACCGCTCGTGAACTAGAGCAGCAACTCCAAGATAGCGGCGCATCAATCTTGGTAATGCTAGAAAACTTTGCTCATGTCTATCAGGAGATTGCCAATCAAGAGCTTGTAAAGAAAGTGATTGTGAGTAGCATAGGAGAGACTCTGGGTCCGAAGGGCGTCATTATCAATTTGATTGCGCGCCATATTAAAAAACTAATTCCGCATTGGAGCTTTCCTTGTGTCAAATTAAATCAAGCTCTCAAAATTGGCTCTGGCCATGGCTTTGCTAAACCAAACCTAAGGCAGGACGATATTGCTTTTTTGCAATACACAGGCGGTACTACGGGGGTTTCTAAAGGTGCAGTTTTATTACACCGCAATATATTAGCTAATATCATCCAAATCGAATCTTGGCTTGAGCCCGCCTTAAAGAATCGCCAGCAGCAGTTAGTTTTTTTATGTGCGCTACCCATGACTCATATCTTTGCGCTGACTGCCTGCGGTCTACTTGGAATGCGTAAGGGTGCCAAATTATTATTAGTTGCCAACCCCCGTGATATCACTGGCTTTATTAAGTTGTTGATGAAGCATCCTGATATCAATATTTTTCCAGGCGTCAATACGCTTTTTCATGCGCTGATACATCGCCCTGAATTTAGCCAAGTCAAATTACCCCACCTCTTAGTCACCATCGGTGGTGGTATGGCAGTTCAAAAGAAGACGGCTGAACTTTGGCAAAAAATGATGGGGGTACCGATTGCTCAAGGATATGGGCTATCGGAAACTTCACCAGTGGTGTGCGTCAATACACCATTCGTAAAAGAATTTACCGGATCAATTGGTATGCCAGTGCCCAGTACAGATATATTGATACTAGATGAGGGTGGAATAGAAGTTCCATTTGGCGCGCCCGGAGAGATTTGTATCAAGGGCCCGCAGGTGATGGCGGGTTACTGGGGTAGGCCCGAAGAGACAGAGAAATCTATTACGCCAGAGGGATATTTTAAGACTGGCGATATCGGCATCATGAGCCCCGATGGCTTTGTGCGAATTGTCGATCGTAAAAAAGACATGATCGTTGTTGCTGGCTATAAAGTATTCCCTAACGAAATCGAGGAAGTGATTTCTCAAATGCCTGGCGTAAGAGAATGTGCCGTGATTGGATTGTCACACCGTAAGCTTGGTGAGATCGTCAAGGCCTATATCGTCAAGGATAAGCCTGAGCTAACTGAGGCTCAAGTTATTCAGTATTGCAAAGAGCAAATGACAAGTTACAAACGCCCCAGAAAGATTTCTTTTATTGATGAAATGCCCAAGTCTAATGTTGGCAAAATCTTACGCCGTCATCTGCGCGACTTATAAATCATTACAGGCCACCACCAAAGCGGTATTGCCAAGAAATCCCATATAAGTCATAGCTATTATTGGTTCTCGAGTATGCACCCGTGCTCCCCGACAGTCGAATCGAGTTATGTTTATTTACTGGGTAGGACATTGTTGTACCAAACCGCCAATTCTCTTGACTGCCATTAATCGGATTGCCATTGACATAAGATTGCCCACCAATAAAGTAGGTGGCATCTACTGAGACCCAGGCGGTATTTTGAAAGTAATAAATCCCATGTGTCTGTGTTGAGTAAACCGGGTTTTGAGATAGCGAGTTACCACCCATAAAGTTGGTATTGCTGGTATAAAAAATACCAGCACCGGCAAGCTCAAATCTCCAGGGGCCAAGCGCCTTAGATACGCCTAGACCTGGCTGGATAAACCATCGATTTGCACCCACATTAATGAGCTGATTGTCGTCGTACTTGCCCCATGGCACTGATGCCGCAAGACTGACCCCAACAATCAGATCTTGCTGGTAACTTTTAAACTGATCTAGCGCTAATGCTGGAGCGCCATAGAGATTAACTGCTGCCTTGATGAGTGGATCTGATAATCCCTCAGTACTGGCATTGACTGTTTGCCCACCAATGGTGCTAGACCCAGTTAGTTGACCATAAGGAAGAACTAGGGTGAGCTTGCCGGATTGACCAGCTGCATCAAAGATATGGGTGAGACCCATGACTTCACTAGTTAGCGTGTAATTGCCAGCCTTTGCTTGTGCAACCCCAGTGCTGACGAAGTTAATTCCAACTGGCGCATTGGAATAGGTGCGTGCCTCGATTTCTTGGGCATGAGATTGAGTAGGCAGTAGAGTGCCTGAAATAAAGAATAGCCAAATACCTATTACAAAAGCCCGACCTTGAGGTTTGGAGGGTGACTTAATCATCCTAGCTACATCACTCCAGTTTGATTAGTTTGGTTTTGATTTGTCGCCAAACAAAATCTTCAGGGTAGCGTTGCTGCCAAGCATGATGGTCATCCCCGATATGAGTAAATAAGGCCACACAATTAACCAGTACACAATTGACATGGCTACTACACGTAAAGGATTAGATTGGCCAAATTCAGTCATGGATATCAAAAACTCTTTTCCATGAATTAATCCATGAACTCCGGCCTCTAAATAATTTAAGCCCAAAACAACCAGAAGGTAAACAAGAGACTCTAAAAGTAGCGAGCTCACGATGCCATGCTGTTTATTAACTTTAATTGGATATGCGGCCTGAGCGAGCAGCATGAATTTGGCGCAGATTGCTGCTTTAAACAAAGCAAAGCCAAAGATTGATAAAGGTATCGGCCTCTCATCTAGTGAGGTTGCTGCTAAAAAGGCAAGAGCGCAAAACCAGGATCCAAAGTAAATGGTTAACTGCAACGCTTTGATAAACTCTTCTTTAGCTTTTTCTTTAAAGCTATGCACAGGATTTAAATTAGGCGACGTCGCGCTCATACAAACTTTCTGAAGTGTTCAATTAGCAATTACTGCATGAGCTAGCCTCAACAGGTGCCGGCTCTTGGGTGTAGCGCGCAATAAACGCATGTTTACTCTTGAGCGGTAATTTAATCCACACAAAGTGACCTGAGCCAGGGGCAACATCAATGGGCTCACCTTTGAGATTCCACATGGCATCGAGCACCATATCCTGATTTCCTTCAGGCTCAATAACTTCTAATCTATCTCCTAGGGAGAAGCGATTTTTTACATCCACTTTGACGCGACCTGAGGCCTCATCGACCTCAAGCGTCTCGCCAACATACAGACTTCTGCCAGAGAGCGAGTGACCACGCATGTAGAGTTGATACTCTTTATCATGATGGCGCTCATAGAAACCATCGGTATAGCCACGATTTGCAAGACCCTCAAGATTACCAATGAGAGACATATTCATTGGACGACCAGCTACTGCGTCATCAATCGCAGTGCGATAGGATTGGCATGTACGAGAAACATAATAGGGCGACTTGGTGCGACCCTCAATCTTGAATGAGTCCACACCCATCTTCGTCAAGCGTTCGATATGTTCAATGGCACGTAAATCTTTGGAGTTCATGATGTAAGTGCCGTGCTCATCTTCTTCCATAGGCATTAAATCATCTGGACGACGTGCCTCTTGAAGAAGAACTACATCACCACTAGTATTTTGTTGGCCGGGCTTGACCTTGTAATCCCAACGACAGGCATTGGTGCAGGCGCCTTGATTAGAGTCGCGATGTGACATGTAGCCAGATAGTAGGCAGCGGCCGGAGTAGGCGATACATAAAGCGCCATGTACGAATACCTCTAATTCCATTTCTGGGCAGTCTTGACGAACTTCTTCGATTTCATCAAAAGAAAGCTCGCGTGACAAAATCACTCGACTAATGCCAACAGAGCGCCAGAATTTTGCAGAGGCGCCATTAACCGTATTAGCCTGAACGGATAAATGAATCGGCATATCCGGCCAAGCTTCCCTGGCCATCATGATGAGACCAGGATCTGACATGATCATCGCATCAGGCTTTAATGCAACTACAGGATCCATATCTTTAATATAGGTACGCGTCTTGCCGCCATGAGGCAGGAGGTTCGATACGAGATAAAACTTCTTACCCAAAGCATGGGCAGTATCAATACCCTCTTTGAGCGTCTCCATTTTTCCAAAGTCGTTATTGCGTACTCTAAGGGAATAACGCGGCTGTCCGGCATAAATAGCATCGGCACCAAAGTCAAAGGCAGTACGCAGCATGGAGAGGCTGCCGGCAGGGGCGAGAAGTTCTGGAATCTTGATCATTACTCTATTTTAAGGTCTACCGAGATGTTCTGCTAACAGACAAAGCCTGCTCACGAGCACTTTTTGACTAATTTAGGGGCTATTGAGGGCTTTAGCTCGCTTGCTCATCCGCTATAGAGTTACGCAGTATTCCAATGGATTCAATTTCAATCTCACAAATATCCCCTGGTTTCATGAAAACAGGGGGTGTCCTTGCATACCCAACGCCAGCCGGAGTTCCGGTAATGACAAGATCGCCCGGCTCCAGCGTCATACATTCTGTTATCAGCACAATGGTCTCTGCAACATTCCATAAAAAGTCTTTGGTATTGGCGTTTTGCATGATTTGACCATTCAAGCGGGACTGAATTTTCAGGCCATCGCAGCCAAGGGGAAGTTCATCTGGCGTAACTAGCCATGGCCCAAATGCACCCGTTTGATCAAAGTTTTTACCAATTGTCCATTGGGTAGTTTTGCGTTGGTAATCTCGAATACTGCCATCATTAAAAATGCTGTATCCCGCTACACATTCCAAAGCCTTATCTAATGTCAGATGACGCGCCTTCTTACCAACCACAAAGGCGAGCTCCGCTTCATAATCCAACTTATCGGAGACCTGAGGTCGAATAATGGGGCTTAAATGCGCCGTTAAAGAGCTGGGACCACGCATAAAAAAGCTGGGATATTCAGGTCTAGCGTTGCCACCTTCTTTTGCATGGTCAGCATAGTTCAGGCCCATGCAGATAATTTTTCCAGGTCTCTCAATGGGCGATCTAAAAGTAATCGTGTTTATTTCTCCTTTGATTGCCTTTGAATTTTGGATAGCTGCTGCAGCACGATTTAAGGACTCTTGAGATTCAATAATGGCTTGCAAGCTATTGGGTATCAATGGATCTGTGGCAGATAGATTAATGAAGATATTTGAGTCCCTTGTTAAGAGTGCGCCCACACCATCATGGCCACTTGAATCTCGATAACTAAATAGTCTCATTGCAATGCCTCCAATTAAATTGGTTTATTTGTTGTTAGTGATGGCAGTATAGGGCAGACTATGAGGCTGATAAGCCTCTTCAATGGACCGTTCTATCGGCTCCATTGCTTGATAAAGTGTGATAACTTTCTGATACTCGTCATATACATCCAAAATCTTTAGAAAGCCTATCAACATCATGGAGACCCCAAGTAAAGTGCTAAATGGTGGCCAAATCCTCGCAAATGCATTAGCAAGGCAGGGTGTAGATATTGCTTTTGGCGTTCCTGGCGAGAGCTTTCTACCTTTGTTAAATGGCTTGGTTGATCACCCTGATTTTCGATTCATCACTTGTCGACAAGAAGGCGGCGCTGCTTATATGGCAGAGGCCTATGCAAAATTAACGGGTCAACCCGGCGTCTTAATGGTGACCCGAGGGCCTGGCGCCTCGAATGCCATGATTGGAATGCATACAGCTTATCAAGACTCAAGCCCAATGGTTTTATTGGTTGGGCAAGTCGGGACTGACATGGTTGAGCGTGAGGCCTTCCAAGAAATTGACTATCGCCGGATGTATTCAGAATGCGCAAAATGGGTTGGTAGTATCGATCGAGTCGATCGGATTGATGAATTTGTTTCACATGCATTCCACGTGGCTCAGGCAGGACGAAAGGGTCCAGTTGTATTAGCTTTACCAGAGGATGTGCTGTACATGACCGGTCTAGAGAATCCTGTTAAAGCTGCCCATATCGTTCAGCCAGGCTTAGATCTCCACAGTTTCCATCAAGCAATGGCTGCCTTTACTTCTGCTAAAAATCCAATGGTGATCGCCGGCGGTGGCAATTGGAATGGCACTGCATGCGAAGCTTTACGTTCTTGGGCAAATGCGCAGGCCATACCAGTTGCAACCAGCTTTCGCTCTCAAGATGTTATCGATAATCTGGACCCTGCGTTTGCAGGTGACCTAGGTATTGGCGCCAATCCTGCTTTGGTAAAGCGCATTCAAGAGGCAGATATCTTATTAGTCATCGGAGAGCGCCTCGGAGAGATGACCACTGCTGGTTACAGCATATTGGCTGTTCCTCAAGCAAAAGCAAAATTAATTCATGTGCTGTCGGGTCCAGAAGAGTTAGGCCGTGTATATCGACCTGACTTTGCCATAAATTGCAGCCCAGAAAATTTCTGCTCAGCATTAAAAATGGTAAAGATGAATGCTCATCATGACCGCACCGCAATGAAGCTGGCTCATGATGAGTATCTCGCTTTCTCGAGTCCCTTGACGGTTGCGGGTGACTTGCAATTGGCCTTCATCATGGACGCATTGCCAAATCTCATTCCGCGTGATGCAATTATCACGAATGGCGCTGGGAATTTTGCAACTTGGGTGCATCGTTTTTATCCCTATGGGGGATATAAAACCCAATTGGCACCTGCTAATGGATCCATGGGCTATGGTCTGCCTGCCGCAATTGCTGCAAAGATTGCTAGCCCAGAAAAAGTGGTTATTGCAGTTTGTGGTGATGGCGACTTTATGATGAATTGCCAAGAGTTAGCTACAGCTGCTCGCTACGGTGCTTGTCCAATCGTTTTGGTAGTGAATAACAGCATGCTCGGCACTATACGCATGCACCAAGAGAGAGAGTTTAAGTCTCGCGTGATCGCGACTGGCTTAACCAACCCTGATTTTGTGAAGTTTGCAGATAGTTTTGGAATGCCTGGTTTTAGAGTCAGCAAGACCGAGGAATTTGCGCCGGCATTTGCAAAGGCACTCGCTAGCAAAAAAGGGGCTTTGATTGAATTAGTTTTGGATCCAGAAGTGATTACTCCAACTAAACTGCTTTCTCAATTAGGTAAATAAAAAAGAGGAGCTTAGCCCCTCTTTAAGTAAATTAGCTCCGAACTTAATCTACTTTTGCTCCAGAATCTTTGACCACCTTTGTCCACTTGGCAATTTCATTTTTAATGAAAGCTGAGAATTGAGCGGGTGTATTACCAACAGGCTGTGCACCCATCGCTAAATATTTTTCTCTCACAGCAGGACTGTTGATAGCAGCCATCAGAACAGCGCTATCTTTATTGAGAATATCAGCCGGCATATTTGCGGGACCGACAACTCCGAACCAAGAAGTTGCCTCATAGCCTGGTAAGTTTGCTGCCTCAGCAATGGTAGGCATGTCCGGAAATGCAGGTGAGCGTTTGGCACTAGTTACTGCTAATGCCTTTAAACGACCAGCACGTATAAAGTTAATTGACGAAGGGAGGTTGTCGAACATGATATCTACATTTCCTGCCATTAAATCGGTCACTGCTGGAGGGCTTCCCTTGTAGGGTAAGTGCACCATATAAGTTTTGGTCATTGATTTAAATAGCTCTCCCGCCATATGAATCGAGGTGCCATTACCACTCGAAGCCATATTGACTTTTCCCGGGTTAGCTCTGGCGTATGCAATCAAATCATTTACGCTATTGATTTTATTTTTAGCGGCAAATTCAGGATTCAGAACCAAGACATTAGGCAACTCTGCTACCAAGGTAATGGGGGTGAAATCCTTAACCGGATCAAATGGTAATTTTCCGCCGCCTTGAGTGTAGAGGGGAAGATTAATACCGTGCGTACCCACTGATGCCATGAGCCAGGTATATCCATCCGGAGCGGATTTAGAAACTATTTCTGCGCCAATATTGCCGCCTGCACCTGGCTTATTGTCAATAACGACATTCCACTTCAGGGTATTCAATAGCTCGTTTTGGAGTGGTCTGGCAATATTATCGGTTGCCCCCCCAGGAGGAAAGGGGACAATAAAACGTATTGGTTTATTTGGGTAGTCTGATTGGGCGAGGGATATGTGACTAGTGCTAAGCAATAAGGCTATCAATGCCGCAAAGAATAGGGGTATCCGAATAAATACATTTAAAAGCTTGCTTTGAACCATGTCTATCTCCCGTTTACTAAATTCACTCTAATGATGATTTTTTAATTCAGTGCTAAAAGCATAACAGAGCAAATGGCAACTGGGTTCTGGGAGATTAAAAGACCTAATTTGGCTTCAATCTAGCCTAATGAAGAGTATCCTACGGGGTCTGTGGCGAGCCTTTCAACCTCAAATTCAAGGCGCCTACTAAAGAATGCAGAAAGAACACAATGTCAAAACTCACATCCAAGCCAATCCTGAAAAAAGCGAGCGGCATTTTGGCGCAAGAGTTTGCTATACCTAAAGACATCGCCTGGGCTTGGGTCACTTTGCTACTTTCTCAAGAAGAGCAAAAGCGCGATAGTGAAGAAAAACGCTATGCCCGTATCGCAGAATTCGAAGCCTGGATAGTGGAATTAAATCTCCCGACTGATCCAAAAAATCCCGAGAGCGGTGCAGTAGGCCCAGAGTCAGTAAAAAATTCAGCTAGAAATGTATTTGAGTGGCCACATGAATACATCTTTGACGAGCCATCAGCAGCTAAGCACCCAGACTCTAAGATTACTTATAGCGATACGATTACCAAGCCTATCTTAGATGCCATTAAAGATGCCGGAGGATCAGATGATCGCTCAGAACTCATTGCTATTTTGGAAAGCTACGCAAAAGAAGGTAAAGAGCCATTTGCCAATGTCACATCGGAAGGCATTGAGTGGAAAGGCAGCAACTGGTCGGAGGGTGATAAACTCAATCTTCTCACTATCAAGTCCCTAAATAACCGCTTGGCCAATCTGCGCAAAAAAGGATTGATCTAAGCTCGGTAATCTCACCTTAGCTATAAAAGCAAAAAACCACTTTCGGGTGGTTTTTCATTTGGTAATTACTTGTGAGATTGCTTTTTACGTTTAAAAAGTACCCAAGCTGTATTGATTCCTGTGATGATCATGATTGGCCAGAGCAGGGTGCAAAGCATGATCCAAAAAATACGACCTTCTAGAGGCGAGGATTGATCAGAGTCCTTTGCCTTGCGAGGTCCTTCACTAAACAGGTGTCGTTTTGAATAAGTGGCAAAACCAAAGGATGCACCAAAGATGAGGAAAAGGCAGATAAAAGTATATGCATTTGTCATTTTTTATCCCATCTAAGATTGTTTAA
>CANGWT010000012.1 GCA_947457745.1 Burkholderiaceae bacterium
TCTAAACCAGCTTCTTTGAGCTTGACGATGACAGCATCCAATGTATCTGGGCGGCAGTGTTTCACCAAAACATCACCACCTGCAGCAGCCACTGCGCACAAGAAAGTGCCAGCCTCAATCCGGTCAGCAATCACAGCATGTTCTGCACTATGAAGCTTCTCAACACCCTCGATCACTAAGCGATCACTACCAATGCCGGTAATCTTGGCACCCATTTTGACGAGCAACTCAGCTAGGTCTCCGACCTCTGGTTCGCGTGCAGCGTTCTCCAAGATGGTTGTGCCTGACGCCAAAGTAGCGGCCATCAATAAATTTTCTGTACCAGTTACAGTGATCATGTCAGTCAAGATGGAGGCACCTTGTAGACGACCTGTAGCAGATTTAGTTTCTGCCTCAATATAACCACTCTTGATCTTGATAGTAGCGCCCATGGCTTTTAAGCCCTTAATATGCTGATCGACTGGACGTGCACCAATTGCACAGCCGCCTGGCAGTGAAACCTTAGCGCTATGCATTCGGGCAAGCAATGGGCCCAGAACCAAAATCGAAGCACGCATCGTTTTGACCATCTCATAAGTCGCTTCAGAGCTCTTAATATTGGCCGCATTCAGCACTACATAATTTCGATTGTTCGCATCCGGAAAAGAAACGCTCACACCAATTTCTTGCAAGAGCTTAAGCATGGTTCGAACATCTTGTAAGTCAGGAACATTACGCAAAGTGATAGGCTGATCAGTGAGCAAGCAAGCACACAAAATTGGTAGCGCTGCATTCTTAGCGCCAGCAATCAGCACCTCACCCTTCAGGGGGGTGCCGCCAACCATTCGTAATTTATCCATGAATCTATTCCGGTAGAAAGCTAATACAGTATTTTAAGTTGGCGTATTTTGCGCGAACTCTTCAGGGGTGAACGCTTTAATTGATAAAGCATGAACCTCTGCTTTCATGCGATCGCCCATGGCACCATATACCAACTGATGACGCTGAATCAGACGTTTGCCTTCAAACTCTGGGCTCACAATCGTCGCAAAAAAATGCTGCCCATCACCCTCCACTTTGACATGGGTGCATGTGAGGCCATGCTGAATGTAGCCCTCAATTTGTTCTGGGGTTGGCAACATCACAATCTCCTAATTTCTAATTTCTGAATCATTCTTTAATACCTATTTGAGAAAGACTTAACAGTAGCTAGCTCCTAAGCTTGTAGCCTTTTTGAAGCAAACGCAAAGCAATCACTGACACTGCGACAAAGAAGCAAGCAACAATCGCCAAACTATTCCAAGGGGAAATATCTGACACTCCAAAGAATCCATAGCGGAAGCCATCAATCATGTAGAAGAATGGATTGAAGTGGGATACTACTTGCCATGCTGCTGGCAAGGAATGAATGGAGTAAAACACGCCCGACAGCATTGTTGCCGGCATGATGATGAAATTCTGGAAGGCTGCCAGTTGGTCGTATTTATCTGCCCAGATGCCAGCAATTAAACCCATGCTTCCTAAAATTGCTGCTCCTAAGAGGGCAAATATCATGATCCATAGTGGGTACTCAAAGGATGGCATGGCAAACCAAGCTGTAATTAGCAAGACGCCTGAGCCCACAACAATTCCACGAAACACTGCAGCCAAGACATAAGCAGCATAAAACTCCAGGTGACTAAAGGGGGCTAGTAAAACAAAAACTAAGTTACCGGTTACTTTTGATTGAATGAGCGATGAGGAAGTATTAGCAAATGCATTCTGCAAAACACTCATCATGACCAAACCAGGAATCAGAAAGGCCGTGTAATTAAGGCGACCATAAACCTCTTTACCCTCGAGTACATGTCCGAAGATCATTAAATATAGAACAGCAGTAAGAACTGGCGCAGCTACTGTCTGAAAAGCCACCTTGTAGAAGCGCTTAATTTCTTTTCGTAAGAGCGTTGGGAAACCGCTGCCATAGGAGATTGGCAGTTTATTCAAAATAGGTTTCATCGAGCACCTCCCGACATGATGTTGACAAATACATCTTCGAGATCTGTTTTACCCTCACCATCTTTTTTCACTGAACCATATTGACTCAATAAATTCGCGGTTGTGTCTAGAGCAACAATCTGTCCTTGCTTGAGCATGGCAATACGCTGACACAATGCCTCAGCCTCTTCAAGGTAATGGGTTGTTAAAACAATGGTGTGCCCATCTTGATTTAGGCGACTAATAAATTGCCAAAGTGATTGACGTAGCTCTACATCAACACCTGCCGTTGGTTCGTCCAAAATAATGACTGGCGGTCTATGAACCAAGGCCTGCGCCACCAATACTCGACGCTTCATACCGCCAGATAAGGAACGCATATTGCTATCAGCCTTACCAGTGAGATCCAAATTAGCCATGATCTCATCAATCCAAGCATCGTTGTGACGAATCCCAAAATAACCAGATTGAAATTGCAGTGTTTCTCTAACAGTAAAGAATGGGTCGAATACCAACTCCTGGGGAACGACGCCCAACATTCGGCGAGCATCACGGAATTGACTTTGAACATCAGCCCCCATGATTGCAGCGTGACCACCATCTGCAGTAACTAAACCAGCCAATATAGAGATGAGTGTTGTCTTACCTGCGCCATTGGGGCCAAGCAAGCCAAAGAATTCGCCTTGCTCGATGGATAAAGAAATATCATCTAACGCTTGTAGGGCACCATAATTTTTGGAGACGTTTTTAATTGAAATTGCAGCGTGCATGCTATGACAAACCTAGCAACTGGGCAACGCCATATACGCCAGCCAATACGATTAATTTTTCAGGTGCATTTTGCACAGCAATCTGCTGACCATCGGCTTGTAATTTTCTCTGCCATGCCAATAAGACCGTTAGTACGGTAGAGTCAAAATCTTTGAGATTGCAGCAATCTACCGTTCTTAATGTCGCAAGATTTAAAAGGCCATCTTTTTCCAACTGCAGGACATTATTCTGCGTGACCGAAACGGGTAATAAAAATGGCATCTGATATTGATCTTTGCTTGAGCTTGATATGGTCTTTAGTTTGCTGGTTTTGCAGCAGCAAGCTGTTTATTACGATCCTGCAAGAACTTCACCAAACCCTCAACGCCATTCTGGCTAATTTGATTAGCAAACTGATTGCGATAAGCCTCAACTAGCCAGACACCCATGATGTTCATGTCGTAGACCCTCCAGCCATTGGCTGTTTTTTCAAGGCGGTAGTCAAGCGGTACCGGATCCCCGCGACCCATTACTACAGTCTTTACAACAACTTCCTTGTCGTCTGGAGCTGCACGCAAAGGCTTAAATTGAATTGTTTGGTCACGCAGTTGGCTCAGAGCGCCAGAATATGTACGAATCAGTAAGCTCTTAAATTCGGATACTAATTGAGCCTGTTGTTCTGGAGTCGCTTTTTTCCAGTTTGGGCCCATCGCCATTTCAGTGGTGCGACGCATATCTGTATAGGGAGCAATTTTCTTTTCCACTAAATCTACAATACGTGGAATGTTCCCTTTTTGAATTTCCGGATCAGACTTGACGGAAGCCATCACATCAGAGACTACAGTCTTAATCAAACCATCTGGCGTGGACTGATCCACTGCTTGAGCAGAGGCACTACCAGCAAACAAAAACAAGCTTGCTAACAATGCTGAAAAATAGTTTTGAATGGTTTTATGGCTTTTCATGAGTCCTCGATTAACGCTAATCATTGGAGCCCATTTTAGCCCCTTAAGCAAATCCAGTGAGGCTCAGGCGTTTTATTGGTAAGGGTTCTCGTAAACCGGCATCAGAGGCTCTTCATCCTCGCGCCCCTCATTGATCTGGTAAGCACGCCTCTGAATGTAGGCATCTCGCACAAAGCTATATTTGTCGATTGCCGCCCCATCCAATAAGTCACCCGCTTCGTAATATGTATTACGTGCATTGACTACCCTCAACCCAGTGATGCTATTGCGCAGGCCGATATCTTTGATATAGCTAAATAGATAGTCAGACTCTAAATCAGCTACGGTACCAAAGGTATCGCGTACATTACTCGGTCCAAAAAATGGCAGAACTACATAAGGGCCAGAAGGAATACCCCAAACACCAAAGGTTTGACCCCAATCTTCCTTATGCTTTGGAAGACCGCCTGGCGTAGCCATATCGATTAATCCACCCAAACCGAAGGTGGTGTTGACCACCACCCTCATCAGATCACTAAAGGCGTAATCTGGCTTACCTTGTAATAAGTTCTGCAGAGCAGTGTAGATATCGCTGTAGTTGCTGAAGAAGTTGTAAATACCGTCGCGCACAAACTCTGGCAAGACAAAACGGTAGCCAGCCACTACCGGCTTGAGCAAATAGGCATCTAAGCCTTCATTGAATTCAAAAACAGAGCGATTAAATGGCTCCCAAGGATCATGCGGGGAAGGTGCTACGCCGGCAGGGATGGAGGCACAACCCACCATGCCCGCTACCAAGCCAAGCAGCACGAGATGCTTCAACTTGACAAGCCACTGCATTACTTTTCAGCGCCCTTATCTTTACCGCTATCAGCAGCCTTGTTATACAAGAACTGGCTAATCAGATTTTCTAGAACAACGGCCGACTGGGTCTGAGTAATCTTATCTCCAGCAGCCAACATATCATCGGAGCCGCCGGCCTCAAGACCAATGTATTGCTCACCCAGTAAACCTGATGTCAAAATCTTGGCAGAAGAATCTCTGGGGAACTGATAGGCTTGCTCAATGGTCATGGTGACAGTGGCCTGATAAGTCTTGTCATCAAAAGAAATATTGGCAATACGTCCAACGACTACACCCGCACTTTTGACTGGTGCGCGTGGCTTGAGTCCGCCAATGTTGTCAAAACGAGCCGAAATTTTGTAAGTTGGCGCAAAAGAAACGGCATTCATATTGCCAACCTTCAATGCGAGAAACAAAGCGGCCAATAAACCAATGGCTACAAAGATTCCAACCCAAATATCAATTGCACTTTTTCTCATAAGAGTTCCAGTTTATTCTTTCTAATTCGAGAACATCATCGCGGTAAGCAAGAAGTCCAAAGCCAAAACCGATAAAGAAGAGATCACCACAGTTCTAGTGGTTGCCTGCGATACGCCCTCAGGCGTAGGCTTTGCCTCATAACCCTGATACAGGGCTATAAAAGTGACTGCCACACCAAACACCAAGCTTTTAATTAAGCCATTGCCAATGTCGGAGAAAAGATCTACCCCACCCTGCATCTGCGACCAAAAGGCGCCAGAATCAACCCCAATCAGAGGAACGCCGACAAAATAACCGCCCATGACACCAACAGCAGTAAAAATTGTCGCCAAAATCGGCATAGCAATAATGCCCGCCCACAATCGCGGAGCAATTACACGACTTAGCGGATCCACCGCCATCATTTCCATGGCGCTTAACTGCTCACCAGCTTTCATCAGACCAATCTCTGCCGTAAGAGAAGTCCCAGCCCGACCTGCAAATAAGAGAGCAGTAATCACGGGGCCCAATTCACGGGTGAGCGATAGGGCAACCAATAAACCTAAAGCCTGTTCAGAGCCATAACGGTTGAGGGTGTAATAGCCCTGTAAACCCAAAACAAAACCAACAAACAAACCAGATACCGCAATGATCACAAACGAGTAATTACCTAAAAATAGAATTTGATCGGAAACTAAACGAGGTCTCTTCAATAAAAAGCCAGAGCGCCATATTACTGCGGCAAACATCCGCGCAGCAAGCCCAAGACTGGTTAAGTTTCGACGAATGAAGAACCCAAGATCACCAAAGAGATCTAAAGTTTTATGAAGCATGCTCATTTGAGGCTCACCCCAAAATCTTCTTCAAGGCTTTGCCCTGGATAGTGAAATGGTACTGGGCCATCTGGCGAGGCATCCAAGAACTGACGAACAAATGGATCGGTAGATCGGCTTAATTCTGCTGGAGTCCCTTGCGCACCAATGCGACCATTGGCAATGAAATAGACATAATCGGCAATTTCAAATGTTTCTTCAACATCATGGGTAACTAATAAACTGGTTGCGCCCAGAGCCTGATTCAAATCCCGAATCAAGCGCGCCGTAATCCCCAATGAAATTGGATCTAAACCAGCGAAGGGCTCGTCGTACATGATTAAAGGGGGATCAAGTGCAATCGCTCTTGCTAAAGCAACACGGCGTGCCATACCACCAGAAATCTGCGCCGGCATTAAATCGCGTGCACCACGCAGGCCCACTGCATTGAGTTTCATGAGTACTAAAGAGCGCAATAGCTCTTCACTTAAATTAGTATGCTCACGCAAAGGAAAGGCGACGTTTTCAAAAACACTAAGGTCAGTAAAAAGTGCGCCAAACTGAAAAAGCATGCCCATGCGACGACGAGCAGCCATTAATTCAGCGCCATTCATTTTGCCAATGTCATGACCTTCAAACAAAACTTGGCCAGACTGCGCGGTGAATTGACCACCAATCAGTCTGAGAATAGTGGTCTTGCCACAACCGGAACCACCCATGACAGCGACCACTTGGCCGCGACGGAACTCCATATTGAGTCCCGATAGAATTTGCCGCTCGCCAGGGGCATAAGAGAAGTTGACGTCCTTGATTGAAACGACAACTTCTCCATGGCCACCGCTAGAGGTTTTTTGCTTCACTTCCACCGAGTTGGCGTGGCCACTGTTCATATCCTCGATATTATCGCGGCAGAACAGATGACCCCATTAAATACTCGTCAACTGCGTGGGCAGCTTGACGGCCTTCACGAATCGCCCAAACCACCAAAGACTGTCCACGACGCATATCGCCAGCAGCAAATACCTTAGGAATATTGGTTTGGTAAGCATTTTGGCCATCGACAGTGGCTTTTGCATTCCCGCGCGCGTCTTTTTCAACACCAAACGCATTCAGCACCTGAGCTGCAGGCGACACAAAGCCCATTGCCAAGAACACCAGATCCGCCTTGATTTCGAATTCAGAGTTTGGCATTTCTGTCATCTTGCCGTCTTTCCACTCCAGGCGCACACAGATTAGTTTCTCAAGTTTCCCGTCTTTACCCTCAAAACGCTTGGTCGCAACAGACCAATCACGCTCACAACCTTCTTCATGTGAAGAGGATGTGCGCAACTTAGTTGGCCAGTAAGGCCATACCAAAGGCTTATTTTCAGTCTCCGGTGGCTGTGGCAACAATTCAAATTGGGTAATCTTCGCAGCACCATGACGATTGGATGTTCCAACACAATCAGATCCAGTATCACCACCACCAATCACGATGACATGCTTACCGGCTGCAGAAATTTCATTTTTGAAATCTCCCGCGTTTTCTTTGTTCTGTGGAATCAAGAAATCCAAAGCATAGTGAACACCCTTCAACTCACGGCCAGGAACTGGCAAGTCACGCGGCTGCTCTGATCCACCGCTAATGACTACAGCGTCAAAATCTTTCATCAACTGATCAGGTGAAACTGTTTTTGTGGAGTAATTTTTTACTTCAGCGCCAATCGCCTCTTTGCCAACGAATACACTAGTCTCAAACTTCACGCCCTCAGCTTGCATCTGCTCGACACGACGATCGATTAGCCATTTTTCCATTTTGAAATCAGGAATGCCGTAGCGCAACAATCCGCCAACACGATCATTTTTTTCGAATACGGTGACGTCATGACCAACTCGCGCTAATTGCTGAGCAGTCGCCATACCAGCAGGTCCGCCACCAACAACGGCAACTTTTTTACCTGTTTTAGTTTTAGGTAGCTGTGGCGTAACCCAACCGTTTTCCCAGCCCTTATCAATAATGGCATGTTCAATCGACTTAATGCCAACCGCGTCACTATTGATTCCCAGGGTACAGGCAGCCTCACAAGGTGCAGGACAAATACGGCCGGTGAACTCAGGGAAGTTGTTAGTTGATTGCAAAACATCTAATGCATTCTTCCAGTCATCATGAAATACCAAATCATTAAAGTCAGGAATGATGTTATTGACTGGGCAGCCGTTATTACAAAACGGAATACCGCAATCCATGCAACGTGCACCTTGCACCTTAGCTTCGTCATCTGTTAATGCGGAAACAAACTCTTTGTAATGATGGAGGCGCTTAACGGGAGCTTCGTAGGTTTCATCTACGCGCTCAAACTCCATAAATCCAGTGACCTTACCCATATTGAATCCTTAGTATCTTTTCTTAATATATTTGTTAATTAAGCAGCAACAGTTTTGTTTTGGGCTTTTTCCCATAACTCACCCAAAGCACGTTTGTACTCAGTAGGTAGCACCTTCACAAAACGACCACGGGCATTTTCCCAATCAGCTAGGAGTGCCTTAGCGCGCTCAGAACCAGTGTGACGGAAATGACGCTCGATCAAGCCCTTCAGAATTTGCTCATCAGTCATGCGCTCCCCACCATTCTTCACATCAATAGGAGCATGCCACTGTGACTGAGGCATCTTGGCAATCTGCTCAGCAGAAGGCAACACTTTTTCCAAAGTCGCCATACTGGTATTGCAACGCTTCTCGAATAGGCCATCCTCGTCATAGACATAAGCAATACCGCCACTCATGCCTGCTGCAAAGTTACGGCCTGTTGCACCCAAGACAACTACAGTGCCACCCGTCATGTATTCGCAACCGTGATCGCCAGTACCTTCAACAACCGTTGTGGCACCAGAGTTACGAACTGCAAAACGCTCGCCAGCCACACCATTAAAGAATGCTTCACCGCCGATTGCACCGTACAGAACAGTATTACCAACAATAATGTTCTTAGCAGTATCGCCACGGAACTCATGTGGCGCACGCACAATCACACGTCCACCTGATAAACCTTTGCCGACGTAGTCATTACCATCACCAACCAAATCCAAAGTAATACCGCGCGCCAAGAAGGCAGCGAAACTTTGACCAGCAGTGCCATTCAATTGAATGTGAATGGTGTCATCAGGCAATCCAGCATGCCCATAACGCTGAGCAATTTCTCCGGAGAGCATTGCACCAACAGTACGGTTCACGTTCTTCACAGGAACAATGAAGGAGACTTTTTCACCACCCTGTAATGCGGGCTCACTCTTCTCAATTAGAATGTTATCTAAGGCACTACCTAGGCCATGCTCTTGAGTCAGGATCTGATAACGAGGAGTATCTTTAGGAACATTAGGCTCAGCAAAAATCTTACTGAAATCTAAACCATGTACTTTCCAGTTTTCAATACCTTTACGAGTATCTAAGAGATCAACACGGCCAATTAAATCATCAAACTTACGAATGCCGAGTTGAGCCATGATCTCGCGCACTTCTTCAGCAATAAAGAAGAAGAAGTTCACAACGTGTTCTGGCTTACCAGAGAACTTTTTACGCAATTCAGGATCTTGTGTAGCAACACCAACTGGGCAGGTATTTAAATGACACTTACGCATCATGATGCAACCTTCAACAACTAGTGGTGCTGTTGCAAAACCAAACTCATCCGCACCCAATAAAGCACCGATCACGACATCGCGACCAGTTTTCATTTGGCCGTCGGCTTGTACGCGAATACGGCTACGCAAACCATTGAGTACTAATGTTTGTTGAGTTTCAGCCAAACCTAATTCCCATGGGGAACCAGCGTGCTTAATGGAAGACAGTGGAGATGCACCTGTACCACCATCATGCCCAGCGATCACTACGTGATCGGCTTTCGCTTTAGCAACACCGGCGGCAACCGTGCCGACACCGACTTCAGAAACTAATTTGACAGAGACGTCAGCCGCTGGGTTCACGTTCTTTAGATCGTGAATCAACTGGGCGATATCTTCAATAGAGTAAATATCGTGGTGTGGAGGAGGAGAAATCAAACCAACTCCCGGAACGGAGAAGCGCAGCTTACCGATGTAATCGGAAACTTTTCCGCCCGGCAATTGGCCGCCTTCACCAGGCTTAGCACCTTGGGCCATTTTGATCTGAATTTGATCAGCAGAGCGTAGATATTCAGTAGTGACTCCGAAACGACCAGAGGCAACCTGCTTAATTCTGGAGCGCAATGAATCTCCGTCTAGCAAAGGAATGTTTGCTTCAACAACATCGTCACCCAAAATACTCGCTAAGGTTTCACCCTTCTTAATTGGAATGCCTTTGAGTTCATTCACATAACGGTTTGGATCTTCGCCGCCCTCACCCGTATTGGACTTACCGCCAATCCGGTTCATCGCAATTGCTAAAGTAGCATGCGCTTCGGTAGAGATCGAGCCTAAAGACATCGCACCCGTTGCAAAACGTTTGACGATTTCTTTTGCGGACTCAACTTCATCCAATGGAATTGCTTTAACTGGATCAATTTTGAACTCAAACAAACCGCGCAAGGTCATCTGACGCTTGGTTTGGTCATTAATCAGATTGGCATACTCTTTGTAAGTTTGATAGCCCTTATCAATACCAGCGCGGGTAGAGTGCTGCAACTTGGCAATCGTATCTGGAGTCCACATATGGTCTTCACCGCGGATACGGAAAGCGTATTCACCGCCAGCCTCGAGCATGTTAGTTAGAACTGGATCGTTGCCAAATGCAGACTGATGCATACGCAAAGCTTCTTCAGCCACCTCAAATACGCCGATACCACCCACGTTAGATGGAGTGCCCTTGAAGTAATGATCAATGACATCACGATTCAAACCAATTGCTTCAAAAATTTGTGAGCCGGTGTAAGACATGTAAGTAGAGATACCCATTTTGGACATCACCTTTTGCAAACCTTTACCAACCGCTTTCACAAAATTCTTGACAGCTTTTTCTGCTGAAAGGTCGCCAGATAAACCTTTAGCCATCTCAGCTAAAGTTTCCATTGCTAAGTACGGATGAACTGCTTCAGCGCCATAGCCAGCCAAGAGTGCAAAGTGATGTGTCTCACGTGCGCTACCTGTTTCAACTACAAGGCCTACGCTAGTACGCAAACCTTTTTCAACCAAGTGCTGATGAATTGCTGAAGTTGCCAACAAAGCCGGAATAGCCACATGCTGTTCATCAACCTGGCGATCGCTCACGATCAAGATGTTGTAACCAGAGCGAACAGCATCTGCAGCTTCAGCACATAAAGATGCTAAGCGAGCCTCGATACCAGCCTTACCCCAAGAAGCTGGGTAGCAAATATCCAATTCATATGAACGGAACTTACCGTTGGTGTAATGGCCAATATGACGAATCTTGGTCATATCTTCAAAATCCAAAATCGGCTGACTCACCTCCAAACGCATTGGTGGGTTGATATTGTTGGTATCCAATAAATTCGGCTTAGGTCCAATAAATGACACTAAAGACATCACCATGTTTTCACGGATAGAGTCAATCGGCGGATTGGTTACCTGTGCAAACAATTGCTTAAAGTAGTTATACAGTGGCTTATTTTTATTAGAGAGCACAGCTAGTGGGCTATCGTTACCCATCGAACCAATTGCCTCTTCACCATTCATGGCCATTGGTGCCATGAGGTACTTGATGTCCTCTTGAGTATAAGCAAAAGCTTGTTGGCGATCTAATAATTTTGCAGCAGGTCGAATAGTATTTTTTTCATCTACTAAATCTGCCTTACTGGCATCGACTTCATCGAGCTTCACACGCACTGCATCTATCCAGCTCTTATAGGGCTTGGCTTTAGAGACGGCATCCTTCAATTCCACGTCATCAATAATGCGGCCCTGCTCCATATCAATCATGAACATCTTGCCCGGTTGTAAGCGCCATTTTTGAACGATCTTACTTTCTGGAATTGGCAGAACACCAGCCTCAGAGCCCATGATGACTAAGTCATCATCTGTCACGTAATAACGTGCTGGACGTAAACCATTGCGGTCTAAGGTAGCGCCAATCTGGCGGCCATCTGTAAAGGCCATAGCTGCTGGACCATCCCATGGCTCCATCATTGCAGCATGGTACTCATAGAATGCGCGACGGTTTTCATCCATCAATGTGTGCTGTTCCCATGCTTCTGGGATCATCATCATCATTGCTTGTGCCAATGGATAACCTGACATGACCAATAACTCTAAACAGTTATCAAAGCAGGCTGTATCAGATTGACCTGGATAAATAAGTGGCCATAATTTTTTAAGATCATCACCAAGTACTGGGGAACTGATTGCACCCTCTCTTGCATTTACCCAATTGACGTTACCTTTAACAGTATTGATCTCACCGTTGTGCGCAATCATGCGATAGGGGTGGGCCAACTCCCAAGCTGGGAAAGTATTTGTGGAGAAACGCTGATGCACTAATGCCAGCGCAGAAACTGTACGTGAGTCTTGTAAGTCTTTGTAGTACGCGCCCACTTGGTTTGCCAACAATAGACCCTTATAAACTATGGTGCGAGCAGACATCGATGCCACAAAATATTCTTTGCCGTGTTTTAAATGTAAATCTTGAATTGCGTGGCTCGCGGTCTTGCGGATGACATATAACTTACGCTCAAGCGCGTCGGTAGTCATGATGTCGCGGCCGCGGCCAATAAATATCTGACGTATGAATGGCTCTGTCATTTGTACTGTTGGAGACATTGGCAGCTTTACGTCAACAGGGACATCCCTCCAACCCAAAACAACTTGGCCCTCTAGGCGAACTGTGCGCTCTAACTCTTGTTCGCAAGCTAAACGCGATGCCTGTTCTTTTGGCAGGAAAATCATGCCAACGCCGTATTCACCAAATGGCGGTAACTCGATACCCTGCTTTGCCATCTCTTCGCGGTACAAGGTATCCGGTATTTGGATCAGAATTCCTGCTCCGTCACCCATCAGAGGATCAGCGCCAACAGCGCCCCGGTGATCTAAGTTCTCAAGAATTTGCAATCCTTGAACAACGATCTCATGTGACTTCTTGCCCTTGATGTGGGCGACGAATCCTACGCCGCAAGCGTCATGCTCATTTTGTGGATCGTAGAGACCCTGTGCGATTGGACGAAGGTCTGTATTCATATGTGTAGTCATAGTATTTCCGCTTGCCCTAAGGGCCTGATTACTTTTGGAGGATCTAATATAGGGGAATACCCATGTTGTAGCAATAGAAATAAAATAACTCTGTCCCATTTAAATTAGGGAGGAGCCAATATGAATCCATATAAAAGGGACAGAGTCATAATACGATGACCGCAGCGCTAAGGACAAAACGCCTTGAATAAGCTCTAACTTATTGAATTAGTTGAAATTAATTTTTTAGGTCGCCCACGGCGCCGTATTAATATCTGCTCAGAATTATCTTTAAATAGCTTTTTAGCGTAAATTTCGCTTACCCAAGGCTTAGATCTCACCAGAGCCTCAGTAATTTCACGATCCTCCCAATAGGGCGCACCCTCTTTCACAAATGCTGCCCAAGTCATTTGCCTCTCAAAAGGAGTATTACCCAACTTCCAAAAGTACTGATGATCAACCAACCAAGGCTCTGCATTGCCGCCGATGTGGGAGGCAAAACTAGTCCAAGTCGAATCTTGTGGACTTGACTCAAAACCTGATCTCACAGGATTGAGCTCAATGAAGCGTTGGCAACGTAAAAAATAATCTGGATCTATTAAGGAAGAGCGATAGCGTCCCTCCCAAATCGTTCCCGAACGTTGCTGCTGTTGATTGAAATACTGGGCATAACGTCTGCCTAGAGATTGCATTGTTTTTGCAAGCGAATCTACATTTTGGGGGGTCATTAGGAGGTGAACATGATTTGGCATCAAGGCAAATGCATGCACTACACAGCCAAATTGTTTTGCTGCCTCTCGTAACCAATCTAAATATATACGACGATCAGCATCATCAAAAAAAAGTATTTCTCGATTATTACCGCGGACCATGACATGCATCGCTTGACCGGGAATGATGGTGCGTGCTTGCCTTGCCATTACAAAAACGAACTACTGCAGTTCGCGCACACCGCCATTATTTGAAAACTCAGGGATAAACCAATCGCCATCCACTTGGGTAACGCCCGCAGGCACTTCGCGCGCTTGTTGTGGCTCATCCCTCAAGGCAGTACTCATATAAGAGATCCACATTGGTAAAGCAAGGCCTCCACCAGTTTCACGATCACCCAAACTCGCAGGCTTATCAAATCCAATCCAAGCAATTGCAACTACCTTCGGGTTGTATCCCGCAAACCAAGCGTCGTGCGACTCATTGGTAGTGCCTGTTTTACCGGCGATATCATTACGGCCTAATTTCGCTCTAGCACTGGCTGCAGTGCCGGTTTTTGTAACTTCTTGCAACATACTATCCATCACAAAAGAAGTTCTTGCATCTAACACGCGGGGAGCATCTTCACGCGCATGAGTAGGCTTGGCCTCGAACAGTACCGTGCCTTTTGAGTCCGTCATCTTATTAATTAAGTAGGGATCTACACGATAGCCCCCATTAGCAAAAACACTGTAAGCAGATGCCATTTGCAAAGGTGTAACAGAACCTGCGCCCAAGGCCATTGTCAAATACGGTGGGTGCTTCTCCGCTTCAAACCCAAAACGTTGAATATAGTCTTGAGCATAAGATGGCCCGATAGTACGAATTAATCGCACTGAAACCAAGTTTTTTGACTTTGCTAAAGCAGTGCGTAAGCGCATTAAACCCTCATACTTGCCATCGTAGTTCTTTGGTTCCCAAGCTTGACTCCCTGTTTCCATACCACCAATAGATAGCGGGGCATCATTTACCATCGTGCTTGGAGAAAAACCTTTCTCGATCGCAGCGGCATAAATAAATGGCTTGAAAGAAGATCCTGGTTGGCGTTGCGCCTGAGTGACGTGATTAAATTTATTTCGACGGAAATCAAAGCCGCCTACTAAAGAGAGGATCGCACCCGTCTCGGCATTCATTGAAACAAAGGCAGCTTCAACTTGAGGTAACTGCGCCAACTTCCAAACGCCTCCGTCCGATAGCAACCTAACGATCGCCCCAGGACGTAGACGTTTTTTTGGTTGGGTACTATCCGTTAAAGCAGCGGCGGCAAGCTTCATACTCTCGCCTTTAATGGTGATCGTATCCCCAGTGGCAATCATGACCTGCATTTCTTTTGGCTTGATATCGAGCACGACTCCGGACTGCAAATCATCCAATTGCGGATAAGCCAACAAAGCTTCGTCAATTGCACGTTGGCGCTTCACTGTATCTTCTGGCAAATCAATGAACCCCTCAGGACCCCGATATGCGTGACGTAGGTCGTACTCAAAAATACCGCGACGTACTGCTTTATATGCAGCGTCTTGGTCTGCCTTCAAGATCGTGGTGTATACATCTATTCCCTGCGAATAGATTGCCTCGCCATATTGCGTAATCAGGAGTTGACGAACCATTTCGGCAGGAAAATCTGCGCGAGTACTAAATTCATTGCCAAGACCACGAATGTGCAACTCTTCAGCCATTGCGATTTGATATTGCTCGGGAGTGATGTACGACAAATCACGCATGCGCTGCAAAATATATTCCTGTCGAATTTTGGCGCGCCGAAAATTACTCACAGGGTTATATGCTGATGGTGCTTTTGGCAAGCCAGCCAACATCGCTGCTTCAGCAATCGTGATGTCTTTTAGCTCCTTGCCAAAGTAGATTTGGGCTGCACTAGAAAATCCATAAGCTCTTTGACCTAAAAAGATCTGATTCATATAAATCTCAAGAATCTTGTCTTTACTTAATTGGGACTCAATTTCCCAAGCTAGAAGCACCTCGTAAATCTTGCGACTGAAAGTTTTCTCATTGCTAAGAAAGAAGTTCCGTGCCACTTGCATTGTGATGGTGGACGCACCTTGGGAAAGATTGCCGCGTAAATTGGTGAGCGTAGCCCTAAGGATGCCTACGTAATCCACTCCACCATGAGAATAAAAGCGATCATCTTCAATGGCTATAACTGCATTACGCATGCTCATTGGGATTTCGTTTAAAGGAATTACCTTACGGCGTTCCTCCCCAAACTCACCAATCAGAACTTTGTCAGCTGTATAAATACGCAATGGCGTTTTGGGGTTGTAATCAACCAATGCTGAGATCTTCGGCAAATTCGGCTTTGCTATTAAAAAAGCATAGCCCATCAATAAGGTGAATATCACTGCAAAGAACACGCCGATAACCAGCAGCGCCTTTATTAGGGGATTGCTTCCCGATTTTGTGGACGAGAAACTCTCCGCTCTTGGCTGACCGGGACGTCTATCAGGCTGTCGGTTAAACCTCCCGTTTAAGGGCGGTTTGTCTTTTGGGGGTAGAGCCATAGCCTCAAATTATAGGGCGCTTACGTAATTCCCCCACCAAGGCCAAAACTCCTCCTTTAAATACCTGCTTAGCGCTTTTCTTACGCTCAATTCTGCCTTACCTGATCGTTTTTACCATCTCCAGAACAAACAATATGGCATGCCTCCACGCCATATTTCCCCCCAGTCTTTTGATGACATTCTGAGTGAGTTGGGGGATGACCCCGCCATCCCAGATCCCCATGGAATTCGTAAAACCTCCTCTCCACCCAGGATGGATTCATCGCCCCAAACTAAGACTCCAAAGCCCTCTTTTTCGAGTAAATCATTCGAGGTGAAAGGGCTTAATTTCAGTCCGATTTGGATCTTTGGCAGCACTTTATTACTCTGCGGAGTTAGCCTCTTTTTTTTCTTTGAATCCAATAAGTCTGGGGCTGAACAGGAAATAAATACACTTCAAAACCAATTATTAGCCCTCAAAGAAGAATTAGAATCCTCTCAAAACGAATGGCGCTCCGATCGAGAAGACTTATATGATGCAATAGATGAAATAGAAGTGAGTATTCACTCAATTGAAATAAAACCGCCAATACAAGCTACTCAAAGCAAGCTTACCGCTATCCCGCATGAAGCAGAGCTTCGTCGCTGGAGGTATTTAGGTATCACTCGTATGGGGGCTGTGGAACAGGCTTTTTTTCATACCGGCCAGTCTACGAAGATGGTGGGTAAGGGGGATCTGACTTTAGGGGAATGGCGCCTGACTCAATCTGAAAAAGAACTGGCCATCTTGAATCATCCCAAAGGTAAATCCATCACCTTTAAATCCACCAACTCAGAGTGACTCTATTGAAGATCTTACAGAAATCCCACGCCACCTTAATCCCCTTGATGCTGGTTTTTTTACTCAATTTAGCCCAAGGAAATCCCCCTGCAGCGAGCCCCCCAAACACCCTTAAGGAGGGTCGCATTAGTCTTCAATTTAACCAAATTGAAATGACTGAACTTTTGCAGGTTTTAGCCAAAATGGGGAATACCAACTTTCTCCTCAGCGAATCTATTCGGGGGAAAATTTCTGTCGACCTCATGGATACCCCCTGGCAAACTGCCCTCCATTCCATACTGGCTAGCCGAGGATTACGCCTTGTCCGCAATGACGACATTTACTGGATTGGTCCTCATGCAGAAATTCAAAGTTTTCAAAAATTTCGTCGCGAGGATGCTGCCCTCCCTTTTGGGGGCGATCATATTAATAGCCCCCGTCAGATCCTCATAGAAGCTCGCATCGTCGAAGCTGATCAGCGCTTTGCACGAGAACTGGGTATCAAGTTGGGGTACCAAGCCAATGGCATTGGCAATCACCCAGACCAAAACGCTAGTGCAAACCTTGATCTCGCAGGCACTGGCTTGGCTGGATTCAACCCAGCCACCTTGGCTGCCACCCTGGTATCTAAGAATGCGGCACGGCTCTTGCAAATGGAACTCTCAGCATTGGAGTCTGATGGCCAGGGGAAGATTCTCTCGAACCCCCGCATCATGACTGGTGATCAGGTTAAAGCCACGATTGAACAGGGAACTGAGCTTCCCTACCAAGTCAGCTCTCAAAGCGGGAGTAAATTGCAGTTTCGCAAAGCCAATTTACGCCTAGAGGTCTTGCCCAAGATTCATCCAGATGGAAAGATCTCCATGTTAGTGGGGATCAATAAAGACACCATTGGCATGAAAACTGAACAGGGCTATGCAATTGACACCAAAAATCTCAGCTCTGAAGTCACTGTTGAAAATGGGGGTACGGCCATTATTGGGGGAATCTTTCAAACCACCGAACGCGATGACGAAATCAAAGTTCCACTCCTAGGCGATATTCCATTGATAGGGCATTTATTTCGCCATAAATCAAAATTGGCAGATAAAACTGAACTATTAGTCTTCTTAACCCCCACCGTACTGGACAAACACTAATAAAATCAAAGGGTGAACTCTTCATCCAACAATATCTTTCTGATTGGCCTCATGGGCGCTGGGAAGTCGACCGTCGGTAAATTGCTAGCCAAGAAATTAGGGCGCCGCTTTTTAGATGCTGACCATGTGATTGAAGATCGCTGTGGAGTCAAGATTCCCGTCATCTTCGAAATGGAGGGTGAAGATGGATTTCGCAAGCGTGAGGCTCAGGTCATCAAAGACATCACAGCCGAAAATGATGTCATTTTGGCAACCGGTGGCGGCGCTGTACTCCTGCCTGAGAATCGTCAATTCCTAAGCGAAAGAGGGGCGGTAATTTATCTCCACGCTAATCCCATGGAGTTATGGCATCGCACCAAAGGTGGTGAAGGTCGGCCACTCTTAAAAAATGGTGATGCAAAAAAGATTTTAGAAAACCTATATGCTGTTCGTGATCCCTTGTATCGCGAAATTTCTGACTATGTTATTGAGACTGGAAAACCCAGCGTCAATCAGCTAGTCAATACCCTCATCATGCAACTCGAACTCTCCGCATAAATTTATCTATGAAAACACTAGAAGTTGATCTAGGCAATCGCAGCTACCCCATTCATATTGGTACAGATTTAATAGATCAAGCAGAGCTATTTAGCGCCTGTAAAAAATCAACATCGATTTATATTGTTAGCAATACGACTGTTGCCCCTTTGTATGCAGATCGTCTAACCAAAACTTTAAAGAAACTAGGTAA
>CANGWT010000013.1 GCA_947457745.1 Burkholderiaceae bacterium
GATAGAATTGCTTGAATCTTTATTAATGATAATGCGCGCTAAGGAGTGCTAAGTATGGCTGAAGTAAATCAACTAGGTTGTTTATTCGTTGGCGAGGGCGTGGTTCTCAAGGGTAATTTTGAGGTTCCTGACATTGCTTCCATTTCTGGAGTGGTAGAGGGTGAGTTAACTGCCAAACAAATTCTCATTGAAGCAACAGGTGTTGTGCATGGAAAACTCTCTGGAGAAACCATTGACATTCGTGGCGAAGCAAATGAATTTGTATCTTCAACACGGAGTTTAATTATTCGTTCCACTGGAAAAGTGACTGGATCAATTCACTACTCTGAAATTGAAATCGAAAAAGGTGGCCATTTACATGGTGACCTGCATAACCTAAATCCACATTCCTAATCTTTTTGAGCTAAATCACGATGTCTATTTTTTCTAAAAATTCAACACCCGATAATAGTGAAGACAAAATTGCAGATGAGCAGTCTGAGAATTACTCCGACGCTAGTTCTGTCGAAGAGCCAGTAGTCTCAATGTCATCCTATGAAGTTGCACGTAATGAGGCACCTAGTCGCCCTGGCATTTCTAAGCCATCCATCATTAGTGAGGGCTTTACTTTTGAAGGCACGATTACTTCAGATGGCGTTCTCAATATTGCCGGTACTGTACGTGGAAAAATTACCGCAAAGTCCGTTTTGATCGATGCTAGTGGTCAAGTCGACGGAGAGTTAAATTCTGATCAACTGGTCATTAAAGGGCAGCTGAAGGGCGAAGTGAATTGCGAGGATCTAAATGTTGGGCCACTTGCAAATGTTGATGGAACGATTAGTTACAAATATATCCATATACAGCGCGGTGGCAAGGTATCTGGAAAGTTCATTAAGAACTAGTGATGTGATGTCACATGGCCTTTAAACAAAGTCATGCAATTCGATTGCTGGATCCATCTCGGGAGACATTTGGATCCATCATAGGACCTGACTTAGAGATTTTTGGAAAAATAGTTGCTACTAAGAGTTTGCGGATTGACGGCACAATTATTGGTGATGTGGAGACCAAGCATGGCGCTGATGTATGTATTGCGCTTGGTAAAACAGGGCTAGTTCAAGGCAATATATTTGGTGTCCGGGTATTGGTTGCGGGGCGCGTAGAAGGTAATGTGCATGCATCAGAGCGCGTTGAGCTGCATAGTGGCGCAGATGTGCATGGCGATATTGTGTATGCCCAGATTGGAATTGAACACGGAGCTAGATTGAGTGGAAAGCTTTCTAAGATTGCCGATAAAAATACTTCGCCAGACCATGATTTAGAAAATCCTTGACCATCCAATAGCGTAAAAAATGAATATGCAAAGTCATGAGACCATCAAGATACTCGTCACCAATCAAAAAGGTGGTGTAGGTAAAAGCACAATTGCTGCTAACTTGGCTGCCTATCTTGCTCTACAGCAGGGCATTGAAGTTTCGCTAATCGATTTTGATAGACAGGCTTCGTCTTCGCGTTGGACCAAGAAGGCACCTGATATTGGTATTCGAGTTCACTGCGCAGAAATCAATTATGAGAACTCTGGAATTGCTTTGCTTGGTGCGCGAGCAGCAGTCAGAAAATACTCTTCAGGAGTGCAGGTCAGCATTTCTGATCTTACTTGGCACCCCGCTCTGTCTGATGAATTTATGTTGGATTTTGATATTGTGCTAGTGCCTAGCTCTAGCGCTAAGTTTGAGATGGCTAGTACAGAAATTTTTATTCTTGAGTATGCACAAAAGCGTATGGCGAGATTAGCGGCAAATAAGCAATTTATTTTGGTAGCGCCTAGCAAGGTAGATCCTGCTGACGCCTCATCTGGCTCATTCACTAATTTAGATTTTTTAATGAATTGCCACATCACTCCGCCAATTCATCAGACGCCAGACCTAGATACTTACGTTTATGAAGATTTTCTTTGCGTTTGCCCTGACCAAAAAGTAGCAGAAAACTTTTGCGATTTCGGAAAATTCCTAGCTAAAAAAATTGAAGAGCGTAACGTTACTAAAAAAACACTTTCAATATCGGGTACCTCACAAAATCGCGAAATCATCAAGAAGGTCAGTGTGTTAGATGACTACCGAGCTCGAGCGCGTGAGTTGGGTATTTATGGTGGATATGCAGCAAAGCCCTTAGTTGATATTTCACAGCCAGTTCCGGTTGACGCAAAACCTGAAGTGGTGAGAGTTGGACGCTTTATCCCGGCATTTTTGCGTCGATCTGAATAAGCATGCATAACCTTAATTTCTGTGGGCAAAATAGCTATGGCTGATCCAAGGCGAAATGATGTTTTTGAAGATGCAAATGGCTTGAGAGTTGCTGTTAAGCAGCTTTATGCCCCTAATGCTTTGGGGGTTAGTTTTGTCGAATATAAAAACCTGAGCGACTCAAATCTCCGTTTTCTGACTAAAGAACAATTTCTTGAGATCTTTCATTGGGTGGATAATTTTGGATCAACCGATACTTTTGTTAAGGTGGTATTGGAAAAAGAAGCCAAATCCCTAGAGGCAGCACAGTCAGCAGAGGCAACGGAGGAACCCAACCCCTCTGCCGAAAAAACAGAAGCCGACGTTGCTGCTGATGAGCCAGCTGATGATGGCATCAGAAATGCTGCACCAACGCGCTCATCTTGATAGAACATCATTAACTTATTGCACCCTCTGATTATCATGAGGTGTAGAAATCTCTCTAGAGTTACCGAAAGAACTTAGATGCAAGATATTTCACAAAAATCCCGATCGCCTCAAGATATTCTGAAGCTAACCGCTCTTTTGTGTGGAGCGCTATTAATAGCCGCCCCCATTTTTTCTGGAAATGTTTTTCTCAGCGGATCCACTCCTAGTCAATTTTTACAGCAGCAAGTTCATCTCCTCGTCCAGCTGAAATGGTTTATTGGACTCTTATTTATTGCATTTGGCATTTTATATACCCCACAAAAAGCACTCACTGAGCCAATCTATTCTGGTCCAAAAGATATTGGCCACGATGCATACAAATTGTATTTAGTAAATAAATATGGGATTGAAAAAAATTTGGTTTTAGGTCAATTAACTTGTCGTCAAAGATTGTTTCCAAGCGTAGAAGAAGCACTTATTTATGCGCATGAGCTTGAGTGCCCAAATGAATATCCTATCCGAGCTAGCGTCCCGACTGCGACTGAGTCATTAGAGGAGCCGCAATCCAACTTCAGCCCCATTCAGCCTGTTGAGGCTAGCTCTAATGGTCCAGATTTAGTGATTCCATTTGACTCTCAAGTAGTGTCGCCTCCTGTTGAGCAGCGCTATCGCTTACTTTTTCTTATAGGCTTGCCATTACTTGCACTTATTCTGCTTGGCCTGTATTACGCAAATACGTATAAAGTAAAAGAGGAAGTGGCAGTTGTTGCAGGCTCTGTTCCTCAGTCCAATACTGACCAAGTGGTGACTAATAGTATCCCTGCAAATGCATCCCCCTCAGCCGAGCTTCCGGTTGCCCAGGCGCCTGCAAAATCTGCTGTCGTCCCCATTAATGAGTTATGGGTTGGTTCATGGAATGCAACAGGGAATAAACAAAGACTGGTGGTAACTAGTTCGAACTTTAAATACGGTAATGATGACTTTACTTGGGTGGGTGTGCGACCAAAAGGGGTTATTCAATGCTGTCCTGCGTTTTACGAGGGATCTACTTCAAAGGCGGAGTTGTTGGACCGTGTTGGGCAATCAACCCTTAATGCGGCGTTAAAGAGCGATCAGCAAAAAACCCTAGATATTGTGAAGGCTCTTAGCGAGGGTAATTTCAAGAAAATTGTTTTGGCAGATCCTTTCTTGCGGAAATATTTTTTCATCTATGATCAAAATACAATTTACCGCATTAATAGGGACTTAGGCGATAGCGCTGAATTAGTAGTCGAGCCATTTAGAAAGCAAGAATGAGTGCATCGCCTGACCCCAATGCCGTTCCTGTAGTCAAACTGCAACCATACGAGCAGTTACGATTACTGAGAGAGCAAACCCATGTCAAGACGATTACCAAGGAGATCGTAGGTCGTCAGTGCATTTTCTTTTATAGTAAAAATTGGATTTTTGACTATTCGCTCAATAGTACCGACAAACAATGGGATATCACCAAACAAGTTTATTTTCGTAATGTCAGAAAACATAAGGCTTTGGCATTTGCCTTGCCATATATAGTTGTTCAGCTTGCGCTTGCCGACTCTAGCAATTTTTTAAGAGCAATCGTCACATATGGTGAGGACATCGCTAAAATGATCGGCTCTATGGATCATTTCATCAAGCGGGAACCCGGCATACGGGCTTGGGTTGAGCAGCCAGACTTTAACTGGCAAGCATCGAGCATTGCTGCATTATCTAATCAAATTCTAGAAGACAATAGCCAGTTTGGTGAAATTGAATTTTATCAATATCATGAGCCGTTCCATGCCAAGTTGAGTGGGACTTGGGAAGCGATTCAGGTTTAATTAATTCAAAACGACAATTTCTATCACGCTGACAATTTTTTAAAGTCGGCATAACAGCCTTAGTAGCGTATCAAAATAAAACAACTATCTTGTAGTCGCCCCAAGCTTAGTTGTATCCGCAGGGATATAACTCAATCATCTTTTTGAGTAGGATAGAGTCAATATCCATCGATTGCTTATCTAATTTATTACTTCCTAGATCATTAATCCCTAAGGCGATAATTTCTTTGTAGTTTGCCGTAGTGAGCTTCAAGAAGGGTGGGAGGCAAAATAGAGGGGTGCCTTTGCCCATTACCAGCGCGCTATTGGCAGCATTAAGGCCACCAGCCACTCCTAGGACATAGGCTTCCACAGCTTGAGTTTTAGATTTAGCTTGAAAGTCTGCAACAGTCATGCCGCAAAAAGCTGTTTGGGATGCTGCTGACATGAGTAAGCCTGCAAGAATATGGGTGATTTTCATGTATTGGAAATTTGCTAGTTTATATTTACTAAATGTAACAGAATCTTATTTAAACTAAGGATAATTCTTGGCTTATTAAGTCAAGTTTATGCACACTTTTGCAAGGCATCTATGGTTGATATTGATTGGGATTATTGGGTTTCTAGACCCTATGTATACACATGGCAAGCGGCAGCCCTCATTCAGGGAATTAATCCTAAGAAAATAAAATTTCCAGTACGGGACTCCGCAGGAGAGCTTCACTTTGAGCGAGCGATCTTTGGTGATGCCTATCCTGAGTTCAAAGTAAAGCTAGATCTCTTAACTGAGCATGCTTGGATCCAGAATTTTTCGGCTCAAAATACGCGTGTTGACTTTAAGCGTTTTCTGTACTGGGCATATCATGTTCAGAAATGGCCCATTCCTAGCGGGCTTCAATCCTTTGCACAGGGCTTGAGTTTAGATGCTTTGGTGGAGTCGGCAGATGAGGGTGATAACGCCCTGCGAGATAGTGAGCGAAACTCGCTGCATTTAATTTGGGCTCTAAGATTATTATTAAAAGAGCATCAGTACGGAAAAACAGACCGAGAGTTAATTTATTTCTTATCCAAGACCTATCCAAGTCAGTCAGCATTCAAGCGTCTCGCGCTAGAGATGAAATTTGCTGAGGCGCAAGCGGCTACTGAGGCAAAGGAGAATTAGAAGATCTTTAGGTCAAAGCAAATAGCGAAGCGGTATTCACAAGCCTTGTCAGAGCAACGAATTGGCAGTGATTTAACTGATCGCTTAGTTTGGGGATTTGGGATAGGCAGTTGACTTGGCAACATCATCCGCTGTCCAGGTTTTACTGAGATCACCAGTTGGTCCAAAGAGGACAAGTGCAAGGCAGGTAGCTAGAATCAAAACTGCCAAGCCTAGAATTTTTAAGACTTTGTAGTCTCGTTCTTCTTTTATGAGGTATTTAGGCGCAGGGTTCCGAACTTCAAAAACCTCAGGGAAGGCATCTTCGATGAGTGCTTTAGCAGACTTAATATGACGATACCGCTCATCTTCTGAAGCGCCAGCGTTGATGGCTTGCGCAGCTTTTATATAAAATTCGCTCGCGCTGCTAAGAATTTTAGCTCTTTGCACGCAGTCCAAGTATCTTTCTCTTTCAATGGGTGTCATATTCTTATCCAGTACCTATCTACATTTGGTAGTGTTTATAGTTTACTTTTTCCTTTATAAAATGTCATCTCCAATTGAGTGCGCTAATAAGCTCATTCGAGGTTTTAATGGTTCTTAAGCGTAACCCCTAAATTACCCTTTGAAATATTTTATGCAAACAGATGCAACTAGCGCATACTTCAAAAAATGATGCCTATCTTGTATTCTTATCGAAGATGCCCTTATGCGATAAGGGCTCGTATGACATTGAAATACGCGAGTATTGAATACGAGCACAGAGAGATTGAATTTAGAAATAAGCCGCAGGCTATGTTGCTTTTATCACCCAAAGGGACTGTTCCAGTCCTATGTGTCGATGGGCGTGTTTTGGATCAAAGTCTAGATATTATGCGATGGGCCTTAGAGAAGGCTGACCCAGATGATTGGAGAGGGGTTGATGAATCAATCTCTCAGGCTTGGGTTGAAAGAAATGATGGCCCATTTAAGGTGCTATTAGATCAATATAAATACCCAAATCGATTTCCGCAACTCAATCAGGATGATGTGCTGAATGGCGCTATAGATCTGATGCTTGATCCCATGGATCATCTGCTCCGATCTAGCACGTATTTGCTAGGCAATAAAATCTCTTGGGTGGATGTGGCTATCTTTCCTTTTATTAGGCAGTTTGCCGCAGTGAATCCCCAGCGATTTGAAGACATGCCATTGACTTCTCTCAAGAAATGGCTCCAGCAGCATCTCGAGTCTGAGTTATTTAATGCTGTGATGGATAAGCATCCAACTTGGACTGATTGAGCTAAAAAAAGCCCCCGTATTTTTGATCGGGGGCTTGCTAATTAACAGACTAAGTTCACTCAGCGTTTACCAATCATGATATTAAAGTCTTGATATATTTTTATAGGACAAGACTATTGTGCTTGGCTAGGTGCACCTGCTTGTTTAAGAGGGTGGGCGTTTGAAAAGCTGTCCAGCTTCATGCAGTTTTCAAAAATGGCACTCAGAATGGGGGCTGTACTCATATCTACACCAAAAAGTTTGGCGCCAATGACGTGAGATACCAGGGCAATATCAGCTATGGTTAGCTCATCACCAAATGAGTAGGTCTTAGACTTTGCCAACTTCTTCAACATATTTTCGATGGCTTCATTGCCTTTAGAAAACCAATGTTGAGCCCATTTAGTTTGATGGGACTCATCCAAACCCCATTCTTTATTTAGAAAGTTTCTGACTCGCGGGATAATGAGAGGATGGGTATCGGCAATAGCTATCAAAGCTAGTGCTCTAAGCTCTGCTTTGTCGATAGGCTTACTTGGGATCAGTTTTGGATTAGGCCAAACATCTTCGATGTATTCAAGAATGGCTAGCGACTGACCAATCTCATGGCCATCATGCTTAAGCAATGGCACTACATGCTGAGGATTGATTGAGCTGTATGCCTCACCAAATTGTTCCCCACTCGCTAAATTGATCGATATCTCTTCAAAGGGGATCCCCTTCAGTGATAGCGCAACCCTAACTCGATAAGCGGCTAGAGATCGCCAGTATCCGTAAAGAGTAACTTTCATGATTTGGCGTTAATGAAGTTTCGAATAGCATCCATAAAGATTGATGGTGCCTGCAACTGTGGTACATGCGCTAAACCTGACAGGATATGTAATCTTGCGTTTGGCAGTCCAGCATGAAGTTCTACAGACATGGATGATGGAGTAGCTTCATCCAATTCTCCAACTAGTACGAGCACTGGTTGGGTCACTTTTGAAAGTTGATCGCGAATATCAAGCCCTGCTAAAGCGGCGCATGCGCCGTGAAAGGTTTCTGTATCGAGCGCTAGGAAACGTTTTTTTCGATCCGCAACCAAGCTTGGGTTCTGATCCTGAAATTCTGGAGCAAATAAGCGGCGCATTGCCACATCTGCAATCGCTTCCAAGCCTTTTTCTTTAGCGGCGGCTGACATGCCTCTGAAGGCTGCACGACCTGGTTCGGAGAACATTGCACCGCAATCGGCCAAGATTAAGCGTGCAGCTAATTGTGGGTGGCGAATGCTGGTAATTAAGGCTATAAATCCGCCATAACCGTTACCTAAGAATATTGGCTTTTCAGAAAGTTTCAGGGATTCAATGCCTTTAGCAATATGATCTGCGATCACATTAAGGTCGCCGCCCACAAAGTCAGAACCCTCAAATCCAGGAAGATTTAAAGAGATAACTTGATGGGTTTTTTCTAGATCATTTGCTAATGGCTTAAAAGAACTGCTGTCTGCAAGCAGTGAGTGGAACAAAATAATTGGAGTGCCTGCGCCCGTAATTTCCAGACTCAACTTTTTGTTGTCGATATTCAGCGTTTGATGTGCCATATTAAATTGCTCCTTTAATCCTTATATTTCTGGAATTTTCTTTTTATATTAGTTCAGTCGTGGCTGACTGGCGGTATCTTTGTACCAGTCAAATGGCGCATCATCCAATCGAATCATGACACTCTTAGTTTCAAAGTGTTGGTCAAATGACTCTGTTCCGCACTCGCGACCAATGCCTGAGTCTTTGATGCCGCCCCAAGGTGAAGCTGGATCTAAGCGATGATGGTCGTTTACCCAAACAATACCGCATTTGAGTTTTGCGGCAACACGGTGGGCTCTTGTGACATCATTCGTTCGAATTGCACCAGCTAAACCAAATGGAGAATCATTTGCTAGCTCAAGACCTTCTTCTTCGGTTGTGAATTTAGTAACAGATACGAATGGGCCAAATACCTCTTCTTGGAAGATGCGCATGTTTCTGGTAACGTCAGCAAAAACAGTCGGCTCCACAAAGAAACCATTCTGAAGACTTGGGTCTGTAGGCACCTTGCCTCCGGCAACCAAGCGTGCTTTATCTTCATTTAATCCAATGTCGATATATTTCAGAACGCGCTGCTGCTGGCGAGCTGAAACTACAGGTCCAAGTTGCACGCTAGCGTCAATGGGATTTCCAATGCGAATCGATTTCGCTTTAGCTGCCAACTTTTCTACGAACTCATCGTAAATGCTTGCCTGAACAATTTGACGGCTACCACAAATACAAGTTTGTCCTGCGCCAATGAATGCGCCAAAAGCGGCGTAGTTCACTGCTTGATCAACATTAAAGTCGTCAAAGACAAGAACGGGAGTTTTGCCGCCAAGCTCTAAGGTTTGGTGAGCAAAATTGCTACCCGCTAAAGATCCGGTAATGCGTCCAGCTTCGGTACCGCCTGTAAGTACCCATTTTGCTAAACCGGGATGTTCAGCTAGCGCTTTGCCGGTAGAGGGCCCAAGTCCGGTGATTACGTTAAATACTCCGGGTGGTAAGCCTGCCTCAACGAACAATTGTGCGAGGCGCAGTGTGGTTAGTGGAGTGTACTCAGATGGTTTCACTACGGTAGTGCAACCAGATGCTAGTGTAGGAGCCAAGCTTTTTACCATGATCATCAAAGGATGATTGAATGGTGTGGAGTTACCGACGACCCCAATTGGAGTGCGCAAGGTGTAGTTAAGGTAATTGCCATCCACCGGAATGACGGAGTCACGACGCGCAATGGCAAGACCTGCGTTGTAGCGAAAAAAGTCAGGTAGACGTGAAACCTGCGCGCGCGTTTCATTTAAGGAGCGACCATTATTAGCGGTTTCCAAAGTGTAGATTTCTTCTAAGTTGGCTTCAAACACATCCGCTAATTTATTGATTAATTTAGCGCGTGTGCGATTAGACATTGAACTCCACTCAGTACTGGCAAATGCTTTTGCTGAGCTCTTCACTGCCTTGTCAACATCGGCATCAGTTGCGTGTGAAATTTGCGCAAGCATTTCACCAGTGGCTGGATTTAATACATCCAGTAAATCAGCTTGGGAGGCTGGCACTTCCTTACCATCGATAAATAGTCCACGAATAGGTACTTGCTTATGAGTTGTTGACATGAGGATCCTTATTAAAAATTATGTGTTGAATTAACTGACGATCATTCCGCTTGACACAGCATTGCTGACACGCTTACCTGCTGCAAGCACATGCTGCTCCGCTAATCTCTGGGCGGTTTTGACGGATCTAGATTGAATACCATCGATGATCTCGCGATGTTCTGCTACCAATGCTTCTGGAGTTCCATGATCCACATTGCTAACGCTAATTTGCACAGCCCTTTCCATTAGATCAATGAGGTCGATCAGTTGATCGCGCATTCTTGGATTGCCGCCTAATTCAGCTAGGAGTCGATGGAATTTTTTGTTGTAGCCGATAAAACCATCGGGCCATTGGTCCCGATGAAAGCTCTTGAATTGATCAAGCGCTTGAAGTTGCTCATCACTGGCATTACGAATGATGCGCTCAATGTTGGCGCGCTCAAGGGCGGCGCGCAAATGAAACATGTCCAACATATCAGAAATGGATACTGGTGCAACTCGGTATCCTTGACGGGGAATAGTAATCACAAGACCTTCGCGCTCTAGGCTAATGAGCGCATCGCGGACAGGAGATTTACTGACTTCAAAACGAATCGCCAACTCAGCTTCTCGTATCTCAGCGCCAGGCATGAGATTGCAAGTCAGAATGTCATGGCGCAACTCTTCGTAGACTCTTTCTCGAAGCAGTCGGCCGTCAGATTCTATGGGTTCTATGGTGGTGCTTGCCATGGGCTTAAAAATATTAGGTAGTCCTTAATTATTTTTTGTAATATATCACAAGAGCTTTCTAGTGGTATGAATAAAAATATAAGTAATTGATTTTAAAGAATAAATTAATTTTCAAAGGATTTATTGATTTAATTTAAATTTATTGTAGTATATCAATTAGATCTACAAAACAATATCAAAAGACTATCAAACATCGTGAGGAGACATTCATGTTGAAAAAGATGCATTTAAAGGTTGTAGCACTTGCCCTAGTAGGCGCGTTAATCGCACCAAGCTCTTTTGCCGCGGATAAGGCGCCAATTAGAGTCGGATTTCTAACCATCAAATCTGGCGCTCTTGCTGCTGGTGGAAAGCAGATGGAAGAGGCGATCAATTTGTTCATGAAGGAACGTAACAATACGATTGCAGGTAGAAAGATTGAGCTTTTTGTTGCTGACACATCTGGTCAGCCAGCAATTACCAAAACCAAAATGCAAGAGCTCGTTGAAAAAGATAAAGCTCAAGTCATCATTGGGCCATTAGCAGCATTTGAGGCATTGGCTGTGGATGACTATATTAAGAAGGTAGGGGTTCCAGTGATATCCCCTTCAGCTGGAGCTGAGGATTTAACACAGCGCAAGCCAAATCCGTGGTTTGTTAGAGGTGTTGGCACTTCTGCCCAACCAAGTCATGCTCTTGGAGAGTATGCCGCTAAGGATTTGAAGTACAAGCGCATTGCCATCATTGCCGATGACTTTGCTTTTGGCCATGAAATTGCTGCTGGATTTCAGAGAACTTTTGAAGAAAATGGCGGCAAGGTAGTTCAAAAACTGTGGTCTCCTTTGAACGTAGCTGACTATGGCACTTATATTGGTCAGATTAAGCCAAACGTCGACGCGGTATTTGCTGCCTTTGCTGGCGGTAATGGCGTCAAGTTTGTAAAGCAATATAGTGAGTACGGTTTAAAAGGAAAAATTCCGCTCTTAGGTGCAATGACTACTGTAGATGAGGGTATCTTGCCTTTTATGGGTGATGATGCGCTAGGCGTCATTTCTACTGGCTGGTACTCTGCGAACTTAAACAATGCAGCTAATGCAAAGTTTGTTAAAGATTACAACGCAGCGTATAAAAAAGATCCTGGCTACTATTCTATGGGGGCATATGGCGCAGCTTTAATGCTTGAGCAAGCACTTAAGGATGTCAAAGGCAATATTGAAGATAAGAATGCCTTCATGGCTGCATTACGTGCAGTTCAGTTGCCAAATGATCCAAGAGGTAAGGTGACCTTGGATGCCTTGGGTAATCCGATTATGGATATTTATATTCGCAAAGTTGAGAAAAAAGACGGCAAGCTCAGCAACGTTGTGATTAAGACTTATCCATCGGTTAGTCAGTTCTGGACATATAAGACTAAAGACTTCCTCTCAAATCCTGTCTATTCAAGAGATTACCCGCCAGCGACGAATTTAGAGAACTGATTCTTTACACATGTCTTTTTGGCTAATTCAAAGTCTTAATAGCCTTGCTCTAGGGGGAGTCCTCTTCACCCTAGCAGCAGGCTTTTCATTAATTTTCGGATTAATGCGTATCGCTAATCTTTCGCATGGTGCTTACTTTATGTTGGGCGCTTATGTTGGCTTAAGTGTGATCGAAGCTGGACACTCTTTCTATTTAGCCATTTTGGCTGCAGCGATAGCGATTGGTCTTTTGGGTTGCATTGTTGAGTGGTTAATTTTACGTCGCCTTGCCGGCAATAGCTTGTCCCAAGTGTTGGCAACTTTGGGCGTGGCTTTTGTCATAGCCGATTGCAGTCTTTGGTTTTGGGGTGGAGATCCTCGGCCTGTAGCCGCTCCTAGTTTTCTAAGTGGTGGTGTTCAGATCTTTGGGCAAACATTTCCTCTGTACAGGATTGCTCTAGTAATTTTTAGCATCTTTATTGCGCTTGGTTTATGGCTCTTACTAGAAAAAACCAAACTCGGCGTCATGATTCGTGCCAGCGTTGATGACCGCCAAATGGCACAAGGTATTGGTGTGCCGGCCACTAAGTTATTTTCAATTGTTTTTTGTTTAGGCGCTGCATTGGCGGGGGTAGGGGGTATTGCCGCAGCACCTATTCTTTCTGTCTACCCAGGCTTGGATGCGGACATGCTGCCGATTGCATTGGTGGTGGTAATCCTTGGAGGGCTCGGCAGTTTAATGGGTGCATTTATTGGTAGTTTTCTCATTGGGTTTATCTACAGTTTTGGCCAAGCGCTTTTCCCAGATTTGGCTTACATCATCTTGTTTTTGCCAATGCTCATCATTTTGGCTGTTAGACCACGCGGCTTGTTTGGAAGGATAACTGCGTGAACCGGATTTTTTATATTGCCATTCTTCCGGTACTACTTGTTCTCCCTCTTATTCTCGGTGGCACTTACTACACTAACTTAGCAAGCCAAATTCTGATTGCTGCAATTTTTGCAATGAGTCTAAATTTACTTGTTGGTTATGCTGGCTTAACTTCCTTAGGCCATGCAGGGTACCTTGGCTTGGCTGCCTACATCAGTAGTTGGCTGACAGTAAAGCTGGGATGGAGTCATGCAAGTACTGCGGCGATTGCAATCATTGGAACCACCGTGATTGCAGGTATCTTTGGTTTGATTGCCCTGCGTGCAACAGGCATTAGTTTTTTAATGATTACTTTGGCGTTCGGTCAGATTCTATGGGGCTTAGCTTATCGCTGGGCTAGTGTTACCGGTGGTGATAATGGAATATCTGGCATTACAAGACCTCACTTTTTTGGTTTGGATTTGGGAGAGGCTAGTTATTTTTATTACTTTACCCTGCTCATCTTTTTATTGGTTTGGATTGCGATTGCAATCTTAGTGCGATCCCCTTTTGGAGCCACTATTCGAGGTACCAAAGATCAGCCTCGTCGTATGAGTGCACTTGGCTTTAATGTCTGGCTAATTCGCTGGATTACTTTTACTGCCTGCGGCTTCTTTGGGTCTATTGGCGGCATCATGTATGTTTACTATCACCAATTTATTAGCCCTCATAGTCTGTCATTAGCCAATTCTGCTGAAATGCTACTCATGGTGATTGCAGGTGGCGCAGGCACCTTAGCTGGTCCAGTTATTGGTGCTGCCTTGGTGATGCTGCTCAAGAATGTGGCAAGTCAATATGTTGACCATTGGGTCACGCTCCTAGGTTTAGTATTTATTTTTATTGTGATGTTTATTCCAGGTGGGATTGTTGCTGGATTTATGCGTGTTAAAAACGCGCTTAATACACCTAAGTAAAAAATGAGTCCTATTCTTGAAGTTTCTGATTTAAGTAAATCTTTTGGTGGTCTTAAGGTAACCAAAGGAGTTAATCTCACCGTGAACCCTGGAGAGCGGCACCTACTAATTGGGCCAAATGGCGCAGGCAAAACGACGCTATTTAATTTAATCGCAGGAGATTTAGCCTCTGACTCAGGTTCTATTAAGCTCAATGGAAAAAATATCACCAAGCTCACGACTGCCAAGCGTGCGCAACTCGATTTGGCTAGAACTTATCAAATCTTGACTCTCTTTGGTAAGGATAATTTAATCTCAAACGTGAAATTGGCTCTGTTAGGAAAAATGTCGCTGCGTTGGAAGTGTTGGGGCGCATTCTCGACAGAACGTGCTTTAGATGAACAAGCGCTGGATATTTTAGAAAAGGTAGGCCTAGGCTCTAAAGCCAACTTACCTTTAGAGCAAACATCGTACGGCGAGAAACGTCGACTTGAGATTGCTATGGCTCTGGCTCAAAATCCAACTATCTTATTGCTCGATGAGCCTTTAGCAGGTCTATCTACTGAAGAGCGTGAAACGATCACTACATTATTGCAAGGCATTGATCGCAATATCACCATACTAATGATTGAGCACGATATGGCAGTTGCCTTAGCCTTCGCTGATCGAGTAACGCTATTGCACTATGGTGAAGTGATTACAAGTGGTACGCGTCAAGAAGTGGTAAATGATCCGCGTACCAAGGAGATATATCTTGGCCACTAATACTATTTTGAGGGTCGAGGGCTTGAATGCCTTTTATGGTGATAGTCATATTCTTTACGACGTTTCATTTGACTTAAAAAGAGATACCGTACTTGCACTCCTCGGAAGAAACGGTGCTGGAAAAACAACCTGTATTAGTTCTATTATTGGCTTTCTAGCTGAGCGCAACGGTTTAATTGAGCTTGACGGGGTACCCTTGCAAAAGCTCTCCCCTGAAAAGATTTGCAAAGCAGGTATTGGGATTGTTCCGCAAGGGCGACGTATTTTCCCAAGCCTATCGGTTAAAGAAAATCTTGAGGTAGCCTATCAAGCACCGCGTTCCGGAAGTTCCCGAAAATGGGTTCTTGAAGATATATTTCAGTTTTTTCCTCGTCTTCAAGAGCGACAAAATCAAGTTGCAGGGAGCCTATCAGGGGGCGAGCAGCAGATGCTTGCTATTGGTAGAGCGTTGATGACTAATCCAAAAGTATTGCTTTTAGATGAGCCATCTGAAGGTTTGGCACCACAAATCGTAAAAGAAGTCGGCAATATTATTGCAATGCTCAAGCCATTTATTTCGATTGTATTGGTTGAGCAAAACCTCAGCCTTGCTTTAAGTGTTGCAGATGATATTGTTTTGCTCAATGGAGGTAAGGTAGTGTTTTCTGGGACTAAGGCGCTTTTTAGTGAAAAGCAAAATGAACTACAAAGTCATTTGAGTGTGGAATAGCGAGCGGAAAAAATGGAAGAGCACTTAAAAACTGCCAAGATTGGTAAATACGATATTCAGTATTTAGATGTTGGTGAAGGTATTCCGGTTGTCCTGATTCATGGTTTAGCTGGTGATTACAGTGCATGGTCCAGCCAGATACAAATCCTGAAAGAGCATTACAGGGTTATTGCTTTTGATAACCGTGGAGCAGGAAAGAGCACCCAAATTGATGAGCCTATTAGCACTGAAGACTTGGCAAAAGATACTCTAGGTCTGATGGATTATCTTGGCGTGCAGTCAGCGCACATTGTCGGTCGTTCGATGGGTGGTGCGGTAGCGCAGCATATGGCACTCATGTCCCCTGAGCGTGTGAAATCCTTGGTGTTATGTGCATCTTTTGCTATTTTGGATCCTCTGGGGCGTCGTGTTCTACTCAATATGCGAGAAGCGCTTGAATGGCGCATGAATTGGGCGGACCATGCCCGTCACTCAGTACAAAACTTTGTATCAGCGGATTTCTTTAATCACAAGCAAGAGCAGGTGAAAAAGATTGAAGCCTTAATTGGTGGTGAAACAAGATTGCCAGCATGCTACATTCGCCAGAATGAAGCATGCCAAAACCATAACACAAGCACCCAATTAGCACTGATCAAGCAAGCAACTCTGATCATGGCAGGAACAAGTGACCCGATTTGCTCATTAACTGCTACTCATATTCTCAGTAGTGGAATTAAGGATTCGCAAACGATCTTATTTGAAAATGCGAGCCATTTTTTCTTAATGGAGCAAGCATATAAATTTAATCACAGTCTCTTAATCTGGCTTAACTCACATTAATAAAAATACCCTCAATAGACGAGTCCGTACCCACTACAAACTGACCAATTTTCTGAGCGCTAGCAAAGCCGCCTAAATTAAGGATTGAGAGGACTTCAGCTTCTTGCTCTGGTGCACAAGAAATTAGTAAACCGCCGCTGGTTTGGGGATCGGTCAGCACATTTTGTTGCCAAAACTCTAGATTGCTAGCCAACTGAATTTCTTTACCGTAGCCAGCCCAATTGCGCGTAGATGCGCCGGTAAAGATATCTGCTTTGACATGCTCAATTGCTTCTTGCACGACTGGAATGGCATCCCAGTGAATCTGCGCCATTAAATTGGAGCCTCTCGCCATCTCTAGCAAATGCCCTGCTAAGCCAAAGCCAGTGACATCAGTTAAGGCATGTACACCATCAAGCTGAGAGAGTGCAACACCAGGCTTGTTCAACTTAGTAGTGAGCGCAATCATCTCTTTATAGCCTGCATCAGAGAGAACTTCTTTTTTTAGTGCTGCAGAAAGAATACCCACGCCCAAAGGCTTGCTGAGGATGATGCTATCGCCTGCTTGAGCACCACTGTTGCGTTTCAATTTTTTTGGGTCGACTATACCAATGGCGACGAGGCCATAAATTGGCTCTACAGTATCAATCGAGTGACCACCGGCAATCATAATGCCCGCATCATTGCAGACGGATTCGCCACCAGCAGTGACTTGCTGGATGACTTCTAAAGGTAATACTTGAATTGGCATGCCTAGTAGGGCCAGTGCAAACAGGGGCTGAGCACCCATTGCATAAATATCAGAAATTGCATTGGTAGCAGCAATGCGGCCAAACTCAAATGGGTCATCTACGATTGGCATAAAGAAATCAGTCGTAGCAACAATCGCCTGATTTTCATTAATTTGATATACAGCAGCATCTTCATTGTTATCGGAACCCGCTAACAAAGCAGCGGGTAGATTGCGAATTGGTGAGGCTTTCAGGATGTCACTTAAGACGCCAGGTGCAATCTTGCAGCCACAGCCTCCACCATGAGATAAAGAGGTAAGGCGGCCGTTATAAGGTGTAGTCATAAAGTATTAACAATTCAAATTAAAAGTAGTGGTTACCGCAATATCATGAGCTTACTCAATTTAGAGTAAACACGTACGAAAGCCACAAAAATGATCGCTTCTATGAGCTTGATAAAAGTTACGAAATGCAGTTCTTTTCAGGCGATCGGGAGTAAATGGACTGCCACCCTTAAGTATCTGATGGGTGCCATCAAACTAGGGTTGCGAATAGTCGACATAGGGATTGGCGCTAATGCTACTTTAGGATGGCATTTACTGTTACATTGGTATTGATGCAACTCAATAGCAAAGACTATTTATATGTCAGTCACCTTAGATTTCAAAACGCTCGTAACACAACTTGGTGAGGCAGTCATTATTTCTGACCGAGATGAAAATATCTTGTTTTGGAATGCCTCAGCCGAGCGTATTTTCGGATTTACTCCAGACGAGGCTTTGGGTAAAACGCTCAGCATCATCACGCCTGAGCGTTTTAGAGAGCGTCACTCGAAAGGCTACTTTCATACCATTCAGACTGGTCAAACTAAGTATGGACATACTTTACTGAGGGTTCCCGCAGTTCATAAAGATGGGCGCTCTATTTCAATTGCATTCTCGGTAAGCATGTTGTTTGATGAGCAAAAGCAAGCTATTGCAATAGCGGCAATCATTCGCGATGAAACGGAACGGTTTCAGGAGGAGCGCCAATTAAAGGCAAAGCTAGCAGCTTATGAGAGCAGTGATTGAGTTACTAGTCTCAAGAAAAATCCCCTGAACTTTCATTCAAGGGCTTTTGTATTTCTAGTGGGGCAGGCGCGATTGCCATCGAAGATACCCCATGTTTAATACCTTGCAAAGCAGGCTGTAGCGGTGAGCTTTAGCGGGCGACCATGAAAAGGCTTTAAATATTTTCTAGTTAGCCTAAAAAGAATATTTTATTATGATCAAATCGTCATCAATGAGGGGAAATAAATGAGAAAAATCTTTGTAGCTTTATGCACCGTGATTGTTTA